>CAZZEC010000092.1:17213-23032 GCA_964652565.1 uncultured Bacteroidia bacterium | reverse complement strand
GAGCTTCTGCTTTCTGTATCCTTAGGTAGCACACTGATAAAAAATCAAATGTGGGCGGACAAATTTCAAGTTCCATCTTTTTCTTTTCTATAAATAGTATTGCCTGACCATCAAAATACTCATGAGGTGAAATAGGATTATTAACACTTATTTCTGTAAAATTCTGATATGGTGTTAGTGCTTCATCGAAAGGAGGAAGTTGATCAAGTATTCTAGCCGTATTGGGGAAATATTTACTAAAGATTTTACTTGCAATGCTCCCAACATCAGGGAATTTTATAGCAAACGATCTCTCATGATCCTGAAGGGAAGGTAATACTAGGTCACCAGAATCCAAAGGATTAAGCAATTGAAGCATACAACATGCTAACCCTGTCTCGCCCATGAAAACAGACATATCCGGTTTTCGGATATCCCATCCTGACGGTAAGTATCCATAATCAATTTTTAATTGTATCGCTGCATGAATGATCTCATAGGCTTTGTTTGTATAATGACTGTTATTCAAATGGTATCCTGCAAAAGCTAGCAGGTATGCATGTGATCCATGTCCATTGGTCAATGAAAAGTTTGTACTGTGGTTCGGAAGCTGGGCAATATGATCTAGTATAATCTTCGCTTGTTTGTAATAAGCTCCATCACCAGTTTTAAGAAACCCTCTGAGTCTGGTTAAGGCGATACCGACACTACCATGAGCCCAACCGCTTACCTCTTCACCTTTCATTAGCTTATCCGGTTCTACTACAGAATCAGGATATTCTAGCTTAGCAGGATGTATCCGAAAATCGGGCCAAGATATAGTTTGTGATGTGAAATATTGATTTTCATACTCAAAAGCCTGCTTACCCAGCCAGATTATGCCAGGAGCATTGTAGGCTTTCCCGATCTCTGTAAGTGCAAAACCTATCCCTGCTGCTCCATGAGAAAGTCCACATAAGCTATCTATATAATTCGGCCTGTACCTCCATTTGAGCCCCCTTTTTGATATATAAATATTGTCTATTAAGTTTTCTAGACATTTTTGTAACAGATCAAAGATTTCTTCATTATCGGTTTGAATATGTAACTTTGCTAGTACAAACAGATTACCAACATTTCCACTTAACAGATCGTCGCTGTAATGGTCGATGAAATATTGCTGATTTTTTAGGACCATTTTAATGGCTGTTTCAAGATATGATGACTGTTGCGTTGCTTCAAATAATAGACTTAATACATAACATATTCCTGTCTTTCCTGTATAAAAAGCGAAATGATTACTTTCCTGATCCTTTACTACTTGTAATAGCCAATTAGTGGAAAGCTCTGCAAGCTTCAGATATTTTTCTTCTCCAGAATAGTTATACATGGATAGCAAATACAAAATGATTCCTCCATTACCTTTATAAATGGTTGTATCAGGATTGTAAAAACTTTTTCCACGGTTTTTCTGATCTATTTCAAGCGTTTTCCAATAAATTATTCCGCCAGATGTAACACTCTGTGCAATGAGTTGCTCGTTGAAATCACACAACCATTCGTTAAGATTGTGTATTTGATCCTGACTGAGGTGCTGATTCATCTCTTATTATATTACAGGTATGATATAACGCTAGGCCTCATATGCATCTTCCAGAATCCTTTTTAATAGATATGCCACAAAAGCCTCGTCAAAGTTTTTAATGCCAAGCCTATTGTTGGTCATGTGTATAAGACTTTCCATCACACTGAAATAAATATTATCAGTCAGTACCCAGTTAAGATCAGCAAGCAATTGCTGGTTTCCTTCGAACCAACGGTCAAGCCATGATATACCAGTGCTATTATTGGAAGAAAAGATTTCAGAAAGATCTCTGAAAAAATTGGGGCGTCTCATTCCATTATATTGTGGTTCAAAATAAGTGTGGATGAGTTCCTCTCTATCGGTTTGTTTGCCAGACAGGCCACTGTAAGAAAACCAGTTTTGTGTATAGGAAGTAAATAATTGAATGAGTTCATTGGATGTTTTCCCACTTGCTTTGGCCATGGCAAAATGTAGAATGACACCCCGGGTTAACATCTCATCTGACTTTTCATTTAATACAGCCATACAAACCTCAGATGATAGCTGAAAATGTTGCTCAGTAATAGGTAGCGCTTTTATACCACCATAACGTAACATTTCGGGTTGATATACTTCTTTTTTAACCTGAAATTTATCCGTGGTAAAGAATTCCTGGATTTTTGTATCGATCACCTGTTCAGTGGAGTCAAACCCTCTGAAACGTAATCTTAAATGTTTTCCACCTTCATTGTAGCGAATAAAAAAAAACTGGTCGATCAGTTTCTGTTCTGTAAGCTGACGGACCAGTTCTTGAACTAGGTGAGTTAGAACCCAGTTTCGATCAGATTCAGTAAAGACATGGTAAGAAAACCAGCATCTGGTATTACACGCCTCCATCAGTATATTACATTTAAGTTTGATAAGGTATCCATTTTTGTCTTAATATTTTTCTCAGACGAGCTATACCATTGTATAAGCATTTCACTTACTGCTCCTCCAGGTACTTCCGCTTTTCCAGGTAACATTTCTTCCATGCGGATGTATGTACCAGCTTTGCGAACGGCTTTTCTGAATAGCCGGACCATCAATGGAGACTCAAAGTCAATATATTGGGGTTTATAGTCATCAAAAGTTGAGTTTTCTCCAGCCTGTTTTTGATAGGGAGTAATGAATATAAAACAGTGTTGGGGTATAGCATACTCATTTCGCCACCTTTTCAACTGATACCAGAATTCAAAATCCGAAACAGACGGAGCATTATCAGGCAAAAACTTGCAGGGTACCTTCCAGCATTTACGGAATAGTATCAATTGGTCTTCAAAAACAACTCGTGGAAAAGTGATGACATCATCTGGCCTACTATTGGATTCAACATATTCATACAGCCAGTTTTGTAGTGGATATATAGCAAAGGGTATTGAAGGAGAAAAAGATACTAGCAGTTGATAAAGTTCCGAACGTGTAGTGGCAGTTTGTAAACATAAGTCAAATGGAAGAATTTTTTTCCCACTAGAATGATCCACAAGGTAAACTGAATCAGATTCACAACGGACCATGAGATCACGGATACTGATCTGATTCTCTACAGGCAAATTGGTATTCCCACCAGGAATAACGATTTCATACGGCAGCAAAGGAGGATGAATATTTGCATTGAAGCAGGATGCATCTTTAATTTCAGTTGCAAGGCTATCCGATAAAAAAGTATGATTCATTTGCCTTATCTCATGAGTTGCCGTTTTAGAAAATAGATGCAAAAAACGGCCATATCCACGGCCATATCCATTAAAAACACTATTAACCACTCCATAGATTTTTCCGTGTTTATCGCCATATAATTGCACATGTGTACCCTTGGAGTATGATATCGTTTGCTGGATATTTCTTCCAAACACATTTCGAAGCTCTTCGCCAGAAAAATTTATTTGTTCATTGTTGAAAGTCTTGTTTTCGATCAGCTCGTTAAAGTGGTTCCTAAATATCTTCTCTTTCTGTCTCCAATGTTCCTTTTCCACCTCCAGGATTTCTGAAATGCAGGTGTTCTTCCCTTCTTTGTTCGGTTTTACATACTCCCTGTAGTAATGTTTATAAAATTGAATAAGAGGCACACTCTCCTTATTAGGATAGTGATGTCGGAAAAAGTGATACCGCTTTTTGTGCTGATTTTTCAATGGAGAAAGTGGTAATAAGATTTGATAGAGTTTGTCCAGCTTTTGCACAAGAGGTTTTATATCTTCTGAAGTGTAAGGTATAGCCTGTGATATAGAAGCATCTTCATAAAAAAGGTTTTCTTGTGAAAAATAGAAACCATTGAAATAACGAATTCTGAACGAAGTATCGCGATTCAATTCATTTAAAAAACGTTGTTTAGCTTCTTGATTATCCTCACCTTCAGAGAAAGGAAGGCGGTTATTAGCACAAAAGGTGCGGACTGTGTCTTTTAAAGCCTTATAACTCCTGTCCAGCATTTGTTGCCTTATGAGTGTTTCTGCAGTATTTAACTGAAACGCTGCATCATGTAAAGATTCTAGCGTATTTTTCAGTCTATTGATATCAGGATTTGTCAGGCTTATTCCATGAAGAAACTCAAGGAATTTGCCCGTCCATTCGGGATCAGTACCCGAGACATTAATATTGGGCTCGATGAGACCAATATCAATAAGTTGTAACAGGTACTGCTCTATTTCGGAAGATTGAGTTTGTTCAAATACTTCTGTAAGATTTTGGGACAGGACTTTAATATTTATATCTCCCTCAATGCTGGAGATGATATGATCAAGCCCCACGTTTCGATCTATATGCTGAAAAACCTCGACATTGTTGAAATTGACAAGATAGCTGTAAACATTTTCCTTTATTTCTAAGGTCGGATTCAGCTTTAATGGAATATTCTTAACTATATCTGGTACCTGTAAAAGCAAACCCTTCATATAGGGTAAGAGATAAGTATTGAGCCTCACTTTAGCCTTAATTATATCTTTTTCTTTCGAAGTAAGCCCCATACTAAGGCAGGTAAAACGGCTGAAAGGAGATGTCTTAGTGTATTGACGAGTGAAATATTTTAAAAACGCTGCCTCTGATTGTACCTCAGTTTTTTTCAATTTATCAGGTGTAGTGCTCAGATATCTTTCTAGTCGGGAAAACAAAGATTGTGAAGATAATTGCAGTGATTGAATAAAAGCCTCATTATCTCTAATAAGCCCTTGAAAATGCTGCCTTGTATCAATTAAAGCCTCCTTAAACAATTCCTCTCCCTTTGAATATTTGTGCTGAACAGTGGACAGGCGTTGGTGGTAATGATCCAGTAATTCTTGTTCCTTTTCATTTAGATATTCTCTAATAACAAGTTCCTCTTTACGTTTCAGCTTTTTTCTGTTATGTATAGCTCTTTTACAGTTGAGAAGCTTGTTTCTATCCTTGGGATGCTGACATGACTGTATCTTGTCAAAAAGTAGATCAGTAACATTGTCACAGATTTCTCCAATATTCTGTTCCATTTGCTGTAAATTTTCAAAAAAAAGCGGGAGTTTTTCTGAATAAAGTAGGTCAGTATGTTCAATGGGAACCGGAGAAACTCTGTGCAAAAGTGAAGGCTGTATGTATATATTCCTCATAGTTGTATATTTTTATCAAATAAAGCTATGATATGTCCAAAAATGCGCTGTAGTAAGCTCAGGTCTTCGGTTATAATGGATGCGGAACCACTCAAATGTTGTTTAAAAGGGATAGTTATGTTGTAGCTGGTTTTCAATTGATGATTTAGAGAAACGGCAATCAGATAATTTCCTTCATTTGGCACCAGGGAAACTTCGCCCACTATTCCCTCTAGTGTTCCATATTCTTGATAAGGAAAGTGATCTAGTCTGATCTTTACCCGTTGGCCTGGTTGCACTTTACCAGAACCTTTTACCGGCAATGTAATCTTTCCGATGTACCTTCCATTATCAGGAACTACTGAGAGGATAGCTTCATTAGGGTTGATGAACTGATTTTTAGAAAATTTCTGTAAGTACGTAACTCTTCCGGAAATAGGAGCGCTTAATAAATATTTTTGTTCCCATTCCGAAATAGCTCCCAGCATTCTTTTAATTGATTCTTGTAGGCTTAAGCCGACTTGAAAATAAGCGTCACTATTCTCTCTTTGACTGGTTAGTAACGCCTCTTCAAGTTTTTGTTTTTGTAGATCGTTTTGAAAAATTTCAAAATCAACATTTGTTAATACCCCTTTCTTTTCAAGCCATTCTGCCTTGGCAAGTTCAAGACTTTGTTGACTAATTCCATCAATATTGAGCAGAAA
>CAZZEC010000092.1:0-17113 GCA_964652565.1 uncultured Bacteroidia bacterium | reverse complement strand
TCAACCTGACTCCCTTCTCCTACAAAAGGCACATAGTTTCCGGCCTGTCGTGCGTATACTTTTACTGGAGGAAGGTCTGTTGCAATATCAATTCCTGCCGTTAATACTGTCGGATATCTAATAATTGCAGCCATTGATAAAAAAAGTAGAAATACAACGGCCAAGGCACTAATCCCCCAACGCTCATACCAGGTTGGGATGATCTCAACCATATCTTCCAGACGATAAGCTTCATTATCTTCCTTCATGTTCCTAGTTCTAATTGGTTCTTGATTAGATGATAGTAACCACCTTCTAGTTTGATCAACTCATTATGTGTTCCCTGTTCTATAATTTGCCCTCTATTTAGGACAACTATCTGGTCTGCATGACGCACGGTACTTAGGCGGTGGGCAACCACTATAACAGTCTTCCCTCTAAAAAAACGATTTAATTTTTCTGTAATCTCCTTTTCGTTATTGGCATCCAACGAGTTAGTAGCCTCATCAAAAAAGATGTACTCGGGATTTCTGTAAACAGCCCGTGCTATCAATATGCGTTGCTTTTGTCCTTCGCTAAGCCCTATGCCATCTACCCCAATCATACTTTGAAAACCGGAAGGCAAACCCGAAATAAAGGTATCGACATTTGCCACTCGAGCAGCTTCATATAGTCGTTCTTCATCAATCTGCTGAGTACCAAAAGCAATATTCGCTGCTATAGTATCCGAAAAAATATAGCCCCCCTGTAGAACTGCTCCGCATCGTTTTCTCCAGGAGGTTGGTTCTAGGCCTGATAAAGGAATACGGCCTACGTGAATTTGGCCCTGATCAGGATCTATAAATTTGAGAAGTAATTTGATTAAAGTAGTTTTTCCGCTACCGCTAGCTCCTACAATAGCGGTCATTTTTCCTGCCGGTATAAATAAGTTAATGTCTTTTAATGCTACCTTATCAGAATGTTTATCATACTTAAATGTAATATCCTCTAATTCAATATTTCCAGTAGTAGTTTCGCTATAAAAATGAGTGACATGGTGGTCATCACTTTCAGCTTTCATATTGAAAATTTCATTAATACGTTGAAAGCTAAGTCGTGCATCCTGCCAGTTTCGGAAAAAATCTATGAACTGAAGGACAGGACTATTTAGTTGACCCGTGATATAAGAAATGGAAAGCATCATTCCCAAGGTCAATTCTCCCTTGAGTACCAAGCTAGCGGAAACTACGATAATAAGAATATTCTTAAATTCTCCTATAAACAGCGTCCCAACTTGCTGCGACTGTTCTATGTTGAGGCTAGAAAAGTTGAGTTTGAATAATTTTGCCTGTTTTTCTTCCCATTCCCATCTCTTAAGCCTTTCAGCCCCATTGAGCTTGATTTCATGCATGCCCTGAACGACTTCGATTAAGGTATTTTGGTTATCTGCAAGCTGAAGGAATTTACCGTAATCCACATCCTTCCTCTTTTTCATAAATCCTAGAATCCAAACGGTACTTAGGGCAGTTCCTACAAAGAAAATCAAGGCAATTTCAATGCTGTAAAGCATAAGCACAATGGAAAAAACAAGAAGGTTGATGGCAGAAAATAATGTATTGACAACCGTATGAGTGAGAAATACCTCAATCCTCCTATGATCCTGCATACGTTGCATGATATCAGCCGTTTTCCGGGAATCAAAAAAGGAAGCAGGGAGTGACATAAGCTTTAACAAGAAATCGGATAACAGCGATATACTTACACGATTACCAATGTGTAGTAATACCCGGGTTCGTATCATCTCCACAAAGGTCCTACCCGTGAAAACCATGAGCTGAGCAATGCATATCATGTAGATGAATCCAAGATTCTCAGTCTGAATACCCGTATCCACAATAGCCTGTGTGAGAAATGGCAAAACCATTCCCAGAAGTGTAGCTAGAAGTAATCCTATAATGATTTGGGTAAATAAGCCTTTGTAATCTTTCAAATAATGGATTAATTCCCCAAGTCCGTTCTCTTTACTTACATAATTTTCTTTATAGAAGCTGGCTTGAGGTTCAAGAAGTAAAGCTATACCAGTATTTAATCCCTTTACCTCCCAATGCTCGGTAAACTGCTTACTACTCAGACGAACTTTTCCTTTTCCAGGATCAGCAATGTAGAAATGATCTTTTCGAATGTCATATACTACTACATAATGAGCTTGGCCCCAATGAAGTATTGCAGGTAATGGAACTCTTTTTAATTGCTCGCAAGTCAATTGTGCAGCGAGTGTTTTAAAACCAATACTTTCAGCGGCTTTCATAAGCCCTGCCAGTGAAGATCCATCACGACCTATTCCTGCCAAATTACGCAGGGTTGTTAAGGAATATGAGCTACCATAGTATTTGCATACCATACTTAAACAAGCAGCTCCACAGTCCATTACATCTAACTGCCTGACAAGAGGAAAGGGCCTTTTAAATCTCATTAAATGCAACTTAGTTGCAGAAGTTACAAAACTTTTATATAATTACAATTCTTTAGTTACATTATATAATTAGCACAAACTTACATTCTATGAAGACACATTATTTACATTTCATATTATTTATATGTGTATGCTTAAACGCTCACGCCCAGGACTGGCAGTGGCAAAATCCATTTCCATCGGGAAACTCTACTAACGGTGTTGCTTGGATTGATGATCAAACCTTTTATGTATCGGGTTCAAAAGGACAGTTTCTTAAAACCAATGATTTCGGACAAACCTGGGAAACGGCAAATATACCAACGGATGCATCGGTAGGAAGGTTATACTTTGCTACTGCGTCTAATGGATGGGCGATTACTAGCAATGGAGAGATTTGGGTAACTGAAGATGCGGGTACGAGCTGGGAACTACAACGGGAGGATCCAGCAACACCAACCCTGAGGTACATCGATGTATTCGATCAAGTAGGTTATGCTGGAGGACATGCTGGATTTGTAGAAAATGTCTTAATAAAAACTCAAAACGGAGGATCAGATTGGGAAACTGTGAATCTTCCAATTAGAGAAGGTGCAGCTTTCTATGGATTATTTTTAATCACAGCTGTTAATAATGATACTGTCTACGCAGCGAGTTGGGACAACACTTTTTTTAAAAGTTTCGATAGCGGTGTAACCTGGGACACTACTCATTTACCCACTTCAGCTGCAGGATTTTATGAGGGAGGGTATTTTGTGAATGACAGTACTGGGTTCATTGTAGGACCTAATGCCTACATCGTAAAAACCACAGATTACGGAGAGACATGGGATGTTCTTACGGGTAGTGCTGATTCCACTGATGAAAATTCTCACTATTTTACTGAAGTATTCTTTACAGATGAACAAACGGGTTGGGTAAGTAGCTTTGGATGCTTATACAACACAACTGACGGGGGTGAGACTTGGACACGATCCTGCGAAGGAACCTACGGAAACTTCCGTAAGTCCTATTTAAGGTTTAACGAACAAGGTAAAGGAATTGTAGTATCGACTCTTGAGGTTTTTGTAACTGAGAATGGTTCAGATTTTAACCTGGTAATGCCTGTAGGCCCAACTAACTCCCTATATAGTATCAATGAAACGGATGGTCAACTCTATGCTGCAGCCAGTGAGGGAAAAATATTTCAATCAACTGATGGCGGGGAGAACTGGTCTGTCATGAATACCCCCGTAAGTGCAATCCTAAGGGCCGCTCATTTTGTGGATCAAAATAATGGGTGGGCTGCTGGAAGCGATAGTACCATTTTAAAAACTACTGATGCTGGCACAACTTGGGAATTATTTGACCTAGACTACAATGGGGATTTTAACGATCTCTATGCATGGTCAGATTCTTTGGCTATTGTAGTAGGAGAGTCAGGGGCTATATTCAAAACTACAGATGGTGGGTCAAGTTGGACCCAAGGAAATATAGATACCGAAAGTGAGATTAATGCCGTTCATTTTGCTAATTCCGATACCGGGTATGTTGCTGGTAATTCTGGTTTTTTAGCCCGAACGATAGATGGTGGGACCAGTTGGTCCGTTCTCGACACAGTAGTTCTTTCAACCTTAAACGACATATTTTTTCTGGACGGAAAGACCGGTTATACAGTAGGTCGCTCAGGTAGAATTTTGTTTACCAATGATGCTGGAACTACCTGGACCGAACAAGTAAGTGGGGAATCAGGAACCCTGTACTCCGTTTTTTTCTCGACTCAGAATCAGGGCTATATTACCGCTAGGGGAGAAGTACTAGTAACCGACGACGGAGGACAAAGTTGGGTTACTCAAAACACACCTTCTGGAAACAATCTCTTTGCTGTTTATGCAAATAATGAAGGTGATACTTGGGTAGTAGGTAGCAATGGAAACATTCTATTTTCGAGTAGCATGCTCACAGACATAAACGATGCCCTAAGCCAAGAAAACCAAATAAAAGTGTTTCCTAATCCTGCGAATGTAAAGACAACATTCGTACTCAACGATAAAAGTAGTGGAAATGCCAATCTGTTCGTCTATGATAACTCAGGTAGATTAGTACAAAACACCCAACTGACTTTTCAGGGGGGTACGGCTGAATGGAGGATTCAACCAGACATGGCAGCAGGTTTATACTACTTTCAGCTGAATTTTCAGAAATATTCGCAAGGGGGCAAACTCATCATTCGAAAATAACATAGCACAACCCGGGAACAGTTATTGTTTCCGGGTGTATAATAACAAAAACGCTAACATAAACGATGAAGTTCTTATTAACTCTCGTATTTATTTCACTGGCACCGATCGTTCAAGCCCAGATCGTAGATACTTTATCTAATTTACCTGATAGTACATCTTTGTATGCGCCTAGATACTCAAACCCGGGTCAATGGGGATATATCTTGGGACAAAACTCTTCCTATCGCCAACAATTTGCTGAGAAATATTACGTGGCAGGGTCCAAGACAGTAAACGGATTGATTGCACATCTTACAGGTGTTTTTGAACATCCTAATAATTATGTCGAATTTAATGTCTACCAGGTTGCGGAAAATGGTTTACCAGGCAATCGACTAGGTGGTAAACAGATCTTCTACAAAGACCTTGACCTTTCTGGTAATGGTATGTTAGTAACCTTCAATACACCTATCACCATTCAGGATTCTTTCTTCGTCACCTTTAACGTACTGGATTACTTACACGGAGGCTTTGAAGGAGATACACTGGGACTCCTAGCAGGAGAACCAGGCTCTCGGTCAAGCGAAGACTTGGCGAATTTTGGACGGAATGCGATCCAGGCACATAATCATAACAGAGAAGATTGGAAAGATTTCTTCACCCAGAATTTCACTCCCATTGCTACCCATTTTGCACTTTTTCCCCTTGTGGAATCAAACGAAATAACCACTTTAGATAGTGAAACATCAAAAGTACAGATTAAAGTATATCCCAATCCTGCAGATGATTGGCTATATTTATCACTACCAGATCAATATGAAAAGGTCTCTGTGTATAATTTAAGGGGCGAGATAATGTATCAAGAACACCGGAATAAGACTTTGGAGGTGATAAATGTAGAAAATTGGGTAGCTGGTAGCTACTTGGTACATATTCAAGTTGAAAAGAACCAGCAACTTTTTGAAAGAATTATTATCCGTTGACAAAGATGAAAACGAGTGATAAATGGGACGTCATTATTGTAGGAGGTAGTTATGCAGGTTTGTCAGCTGCAATGGCATTAGGTCGCTCACTTAGAAATGTATTAATTGTAGATAGTGGGGCACCCTGTAATAGGCAAACGCCCCATTCTCATAATTTTATTACTCATGATGGACAAAAACCTCAGTTGATAGCAGATACAGCAAAAGAACAGGTACTTCATTACAATACCGTGAGATTCTATCAGGGACTTGCTGTAAATGGGGGAAAGATTCAGACAGGTTTTGAAATTGAAACAGCGTCAGGAGATGTCTTTCAGGCAAATAAGTTGATCTTTGCTTCAGGTATAAGAGACTTGATTCCTGCTGCAATCACTGGTTTTTCTGATTGTTGGGGAATATCTGTATTGCATTGTCCTTATTGTCACGGCTATGAAGTTCGGGATCAAGAAACAGGTATACTGGCCAACGGTGAAATGGCAGCAGAATTCGTTAAGCTGATTTCAAATTGGACAGACCAGCTTACACTTTTCACTAATGGCTCTTGTACGCTTACAGAAGAACAAATCCATGTAATACTGAGCAAAGGTATACGTATAGAAGAAGCCTTCATTGATAGCTTGGATCATAAGCAAGGATATATTCAACAAGTGCATTTAAGAGACGGTCGTAGTATACCACTTACAGCACTTTATGCTCGAATTCCATTCGAACAACATTGTGAAATTCCCCTACAGCTAGGATGCGAAGTTACTGAACAGGGACATCTAAAAGTAGATCAACTTTCAAAAACCAATGTTCAAGGTGTTTTTGCATGTGGAGACAATAGTTCCTCAATGCGTGCAATATCTCATGCAGTTGCAATGGGTACTATTGCAGGTGCAATAGTAAATATGGAATTGATTGATGAGATATATTAACCAATTTATAATCATGAATTTACATACGTTACTTATCGCTCTACAATACATTAAATGGAAAAGAGTTATATTTTCAGTAATCCTAACCTTTTTTCTATTGGCTTGTGAAACAGAAGATCCCTCCCCTTCTGACAGGCAGGATTTACCCGAGAAACCGGAGATTAATATCCTTAGTGTATCTCCTGAGTCGCAGATACTTGAAATATGTGGAGAAGATGATCCAAATGGGATCGCTCTTTTTTCAACAGATACATTGAGCCTCACTTTTACTATGAAAGCCTTTCATGGACTTTCTCAATACAAAATCGATATACACAGTAATTTTGACTGCCATACACATGGCACAAGAGCTAGAACCCAAGGAATACCCTGGCAAGTATTGGAAATCAAAGATGTAGAAGGACAGGACATTACTGTTACCCAAAAACTACCTGTACCGACTGATGTACAAGCAGGTGATTATCATTTTATGCTACAGGCTCTTGACTTGAAAGGCAATGAAGCTGACTGGGTACTTTATAGCCTGCAAATACAAAACATAAATGATACTCAATCGCCTGAAATTGAATTCATCAATCCATCAAACGATTCGATCAGTATTTCTAATACCGAAAATGTTCAGATTGAGATGGACATTTCGGATAATCAAGATCTTTTTGGAGGACGTGTAGATATTACTTATCTAAATCCTTCAGGAACTGAATTCACCGCTGAGCAATATTTCTTTCCAGAAGGAACTAGTCCTCAAACTACCTACAACTTTTCATTTGCTTTTTCTACAACACCTGCTTCAGGTAAATATATCTTTATTATTAAAGCCTTTGATGCAGTAGGTAATGAAGTAGAGAAAAGATTGACAGTATTCATTGAAGGATAAAACAAATATCGGTAGCTTTACATATAGAAAAAGAGCAAATATTGCCTTTTTTATACTACTTTGTGTCTACACTCAGGGAATTGCTCAGCAGAATCTCTATTCTATAAGCGGTAAAATAACAGATCAATCAGGCACAGCATTACCTCGTGCTACTGTTCATGTAGTAAATACAGACCAAACAATATTGGCAGACCTTTCGGGCAGTTATGTACTGAGATTACCTTATGGAAAATATATTATCACTACCAATTACCTTGGATTTAACACTCATACAGACACGGTTGAAATAACCAATCGGTCAGTTGTTTTGGATGTGGTACTGAGCGAAAAAATTCAAACACTTGAAACCGTGGAAATCACAGCAAACCCACACGCAATTAGTGCAGATGAGCCACTGGGTTTTACACTATCAGGTGAGAAGGTGACGTATGAATTTATTCGTGAAAATCAGGGTAACAACTTGATGAATACGCTGGAAAAACTACCTGGAATAAGTGCTCTACACACCGGAGTAGGTATTTCAAAACCTGTAATTCGGGGAATGAGCTTCAACCGCGTGATTGTAAACGAATATGGTATCAAACAGGAAGGGCAACAATGGGGCGTAGATCATGGCCTGGAACTAGACCAATATGGCGTAAATGAAATTGAAATTCTCAAAGGACCTGTATCCATACTTTACGGTTCGGACGGTTTGGCTGGGGTGATCAATATTAGACAACCCAAAATGCCTGTAGTAGATACCCTGAAAGCAGATGCATTATTAAGCTACAAATCCAACAACTCGTTATTTGGTACTTCTGCATCAGTGGAAACGAAAAAAAATAATTTCTGGGTCAAAGCCCGAGCTACCTGGCAGGATTTCGGAGACTATAAAGTGCCTGCCAACGAGTTTCAATACAATTCTTTTACGCTACCTATTATCAATCGACGGTTGAAAAACACTGCAGGTGAGGAACTAGATTATGCTTTACACCTTGGATACAGGCAAAAATGGGGCCACTCAACCCTTTATCTATCTAGCTATGGACAAAAAGTAGGCTTCTTTTCAGGAGCATTTGGAATTCCAAGAAGCTATCAGTTACAAGACGATGGAAACACTCGCGATATACAACTACCCTATCAAAACATTGATCATTGGAAAGTAATCTCCAATACAGTTATCTATGGCAATAAATCTAAATGGATGGTCGATCTTGGATATCAGCACAATCTCAGAGAGGAACATTCGTCTCCGCATGCTCATGGGCAAGGTCCTGTGCCGGAAGGTACGCTAGCTTTGCAGCTCCGATTAGAAACGTTGTCCTACAATATACGCTGGGGCTATGATATACGACCTGACTGGCATCTATACATTGGGAGCAATGGCCAGTTGAAAAACAACCGCACGGCCGGTTTCGAATCACTCATTCCTGAATATACGTTGATGCAGTCAGGAGTATACACTTTACAGGACGCAAAAATCCGTGAAGGTCTGTATTGGCAGTTGGGACTCCGGTGGGATATAGCCACGCAAGAGGCTTCTGAAACTAATGTTCCCATTTACGCCTCTGATGCTTCGATCATCAGCTACTCACAACGAAATCCGACTATTGAAAAGCAGTACAGTATTCCTACCATTTCATCGGGAATAGCATGGGAATTAACAAGAAGCCTTAATTTGAAATACAACATCGGAACAGCCTTCAGGTTTCCATCTATTCCTGAGCTGGCTTCCAATGGCATACATCACGGCACCTTCCGACATGAACTGGGCGATCCCAGTTTGAATATAGAAAAAGGAGTCCTTCAGGATATTTCATGGGAATATGATATCAAACGCTTTAAAGCCATGCTTTCCCCATTTTACTATCATTTCGGCAATTACATCTACCTGCGGCCATCTGCTAGATTTTCGACCTTACCAGATGCAGGACAAATATATCAATATAGTGAAGGCAGGGTACACATGGGCGGCCTGGAAAGTTCTCTACAATATGCCTTCCTGAATAATTGGGAAGGAACATTCTCCCTGGAATATGTCAGAAATAGAAATAAGGATTTGGGATACCCACTACCTTTTACCCCCCCTTTTCATACTCTAAGCGAACTAGAATACCGGTTCTCCTTTAAAAATAAACCCTCTAACAACTGGATTCGGATTTCTTGGGATCAATTTGCTGCTCAACATAGGGTGGATCAAAATGAAGATACCACTCCTGGATATTCTTTGCTTCACCTGGCTTACGGAATGGAGTTTTTTTTGATGAAACGAACTTTTCAATGGAGAATACAAATCACAAATCTGACCAACACTTGCTATCTCAACAATATGAGCAGGTATCGGATACTTAACCTGCCTGAACAAGGAAGAAATATACAGGTTTCATTGTCTTTTCAATAATTACAAGAGTATGAATGAAAAAAAATTCATTCAAAGACAATATTGCTCTGAAAAGCCTCTATGTTAGCATACATGCAAAGGATAATGGCTGCTTTCTGAGAAATAATGACTCATGCTTAAACACATACTGCTTCACCATACGCCTGCACTATCAGCCCGTATAGGTCTCTTAGCCGGCTCCAAACCAATGCTTATAAGGTCAAGATGATAAACCAAATAGCCCTTTATTGCGGATAAAGGTGGACAGAAACTGATACTGGATTTATACCTGTGTTGTATTTACAGCCAATCAATCATAAACAACCTTTTTTAAAATTGAGTCGAATTACGTTTGCTTACGCATTTGTTCAAGAGTTTTTCAATACCTTGACGCTGTAGGTTTTTACCTATAAAAACCATAACACTACGCTTTTTTTCCCCAGCTCGCCAGGCAGTCTTCCTTTCGATATCTAACCGCTTGCCGACGGATTGCACAATATACTGATCCTCTGATCCATCAAGCCATACAAGGCCTTTCATTCGATATAAGCCTACTGATTGCAACATGAGATACACATAAAGTTGCCGATCTAGCATCGGGTAATCAAAGGGTTGATCAAAGTGAAAGGAATGCGAGACAATTTCTTGGGTATGCGTGTGATGATGATGGGTATGAGGTTTGGAAACGGGAAACTGCTGCTCCTTCTCTGAGTGAGAGACACGATGCGCATGCTGAAAAATTTCATCCAGCGGGGATTGCTGTGGGTTTAGATCAATATCGGGAAATACCTGTTTGTTTCCCTGTAAGATACTTGCCAAAGGGTTCATCTGATGCAGTTTCTGCTTTAACTCCTTTACATAGTCCTTTGAAACCAAATCAGTCTTGTTGATAAGTAAGACATCACTGAATGCCACCTGATTCTTTGCTTCTTCTGTTTCTATTAGATGAGTTTCAATCGATTCAGCATCTACTAGACAGATGACGCCCTTAAGGGGGAAATATTCTTTGATAAGAGGATGAGCAACGAAAGGCTCAGCAAGGCCTATAGGATCTGCTACACCAGTCGCTTCTATGATAACCTCGTCAAACTCCATTCTGCGATCAAACAGATCATTAAGAATATCGTACAGGTTGTCATTAAGGGTGCAGCATAAGCAACCGTTGTTAAGTTCTACGATGGTCTCTTCGGGACGAATCACTAGCTCGCTATCAATGCCTTGCTCGCCAAACTCATTTTCTATAATAGCATAGCGAACATCCTTATTTTGTTGTAGGAGATGATTAAGAAAGGTTGTTTTCCCAGCACCTAAGAATCCTGTGAGTATGGTTACTGGCTTTTCTGACTTATTCATTTTTCTGAAAGTGTTTCATTGTATTCTAAATACTTAGTTTTATCCACTTCTATCTTATCCCATGTATCCAAAATCATCATATGTAATTGTTTATCTATCAAAGTCTGAATTCGATCACGATAGTTTTGATAATCATCGTAATGGGTGTTAGCGATCCTGTTGAAGCGATTCTGGAAAAAGACTATGGGATTGAACCAAAAAGTAGATTGAATCAGTACGTTTTTAGCATGATTATCGGCTTCAATCAGGGCAATACTTTCTTTCATCAGTTCGTTGACAAGGGCATAAGCACCAGGGTTCCTTGCAAGGTATATTTGAGTACTGTCCGTAGCTGCTGGGCTATCTACGATTTCAGGAAATAGGGTATATAGCTGTGATTGAAGAATACTATCTGGCTGGTCATATAGCGCTAGCCTTTTATCTCTCACATCAATAATATCCGTCATAAGATTTGCTGGTCTACTTATGCTTACCCATTGATGCACTATACCGGGAAAAATAAAAGACAGCAGTAACCAAATACCTGCCATTTTGAAGGTATTACCCATTATGTTTTTACTCCCTCTCAAAATGAAATAGAAAATCGCTGACCATAAAAGGAGATATAACATGCTATAAAGAAGCATTTGACCGAAATCACTTCCTCCTGAAGAAAACACTGGCGTAAGCAATGCTCCATAAAAAAGAAGTATAACATCTATTATGAACAGCAGGATTACATAAAAGGCTATCCTTGATAATAACCAGGTATTTTTTGAGGTTGTCTGTAATTCAATAAGAGGCAAAAAGCCTTGTTCGGCTTCCAAACTTTTCAGGTTATATAGTAATATGAGCAGGAGTAACGGCAATAGGAATAGCAGCGAAAAAGCAAAGTCTAATGACCCTATTTGCAAGCGTTCGGGATTCGCTATCTCTTGGGTCATATCTGAGTCATAAGGACTCGCGCTAATATTTACCCATTTGTAAAACCCATATTGTTCTGTTTGACCTATACTGTACACAATAGCAGGTGAGGGTTCTTTAAAATGGTAAATGTAATTGAACCAAATCGCTAATATAGGTTTACTTAGACTTGGACGTTCGTTATCCTCATAAGAGGAAATATACTTTTGTCTAGATTCTTCTGTTTTCGCCTTAATTTGTTCAATTTTTGCCAGTTGCTCGTAGTACAGACTTGCCCCATTGTGAAGACCATACACACTGGCAATTACAAAAAACAACAAAGCAACTACTTTGAAAGGGCTATGGGCAAAATGTTTCCATTCGTAAAGAAATATATTCATTCCTTTCATAGTATCTGCATTTTTCTCGGTCCCAAAATTAACAGAATGCTTACGAGTATCGACCAACATAACAAGAATAGTAGGTCTACGTAATAGTATGGAAGCATTTTTGTAAGAGAGATAGGCCGGTATGTATAATCGGGAACTGATTTAAAAAAAGCATTGTCTGCTTTCCAGCTCCAATCGCCTGTTTTGGAGCCCCCAAAGGTATGTTTATCATTAAGTTGTTTGATAAATTCCCTACGGTAGGTTTCTACTTGTAATAAAAATTCCTGATGATGCAAATTATCACTTGCCGTAAAACCCATACTTGCATTTTGGAGAGAAATAAATGGACTGAAGACGCCTGTGAGTTGATAGCTTTGTTTCTGCTGAGCGAAGACCATACGCAAACTACCAAAGTGCTTGTCCCATACTTTGTTACCGTATTCTTCATCAGCCTGCATAACGATGCCATCAAAATTGATGGGCAATAAAGAAAGGCTATCCACCCCATATTCACGCAGTACTTGTTCTTTCAACGCTTTGGCACGTTCACCAGCAGGGTTGTGCCCATCTATACCTTTAGAACGGTCTTCTTTCATAGCTATCTGAAACTCATTTCGGCTGGGTAACTCATGCCATTTCTCTACCGAAGTCATGAGAATGTTAGGCAAAAAAATCGTCCATAAAATCCATATGCCAATCATCGAAGTTAAGGCAAGTGTAGCGTTTTGCCAACGGGCAGAAAAAAATACGGTAAGACCACTCACAATAAAATAATACAAGGTATAAGATAGGAAGAATAACAGCGTTCGATTAATAATTTCAATATTAATATTTTCCAGATTAGCTAGTATATAAACCATTACTGTCATGGTTAAAAGTCCCATACCATAAAGCCAGATTGAAATAGTTTTTGCCCATACGATGAATGATGGGCTTGCCCCTTGTAATACGAGGAATTTAAGTCTTCCACTTTGTTTTTCGCTACTTATGCTATGAAAAGCTAAGAACACTAACAATAGCGGAAGGATATATTGCAGTAACAGTGAAGTTTTGAGTTTTCCAAACTTGGAAACTGTTTGCATTTGCGAGGATTCCGAATGGACTATTTCGTTTTGTACGTGTCCCTCAATACGAAGTATATTACCTGTTACATCATTTACCCCTCCGTCCAAGCTGCTTAGTAAATTGAACGGTTTAAACACATAAGTGCCATAATGCGCAGCACTGTGAGGATTCATCGCATCAATACTTTCCCACTGCTGCCGAAGATGGTTTCTAGCAGATTCGTATTGTTGCCTTTGAGTGTTAGTTTGAAGGTTTCCTAAATAAACAGATATCAAAAGAATTAAGAAAAAACCGAAACTAGCACCTTGTAATATACGTTCTCGAATCAGAAATAGCCATTCATTTTTTATGATTTGCCACATAGTCTTTTCTAGTTTTCTATGAAATTCAAATACAGCTTTTCCAAATTATCTGAACCATTAAATACAATTTGCTTAATGCAATATAGTTGCAATAAACTAAAGTTAAAGGAATTATCAGAAAGATATAGTCAGGAAAGGGATTACTTACTGCTCAAAAAATGGAATGGATATACTTACTTCTTATTGTGCATTGAGTTCGTTCCTATTTTTTTAACATACTTGCAATCATGGTGTTGTTAATATCAACTCCTGCCATCAGGCCTGAATTGGCTGACCAAATAATCTGTCCCATACTTTTGGAGGAAATATCCCCAGTGGCATAAATACCTGCCTGGCTTGTAAGCATAAAATCGTCTGTCGTAATACGTTGGGTATCATCCTTTTCACAACCTAGCTTTTCCGCTAACTGGGTTTGGTAGGTCGTTTTGGGTTTGAGATAAATATGGTCAATTTCTTCTATACTCCCATCCTCATATACCACATCTTTTAGTTTTCCATTTTCATGGCTTCTTACCTCCACAATATGTTGATTAGTCCATTCAATATTATGTTGCTTCATAAAATCCAGAAGGTTCTCAGGGATATTTTCCACTGTCTGAAAAGCCACAGTCAACTGATTGCTCCAATGTTGAAGAGAGCTGAGCAGTTCCAATCCTTCAAAGTTTTTAGTTAGTAATAGTGTCTTTCCGTCCTTGCTTTCGAAGCCATGGCAATAAGGGCAATGATGTACGTTTCTACCCCATTGTTGCGACAACCCCTCAATATTAGGTAGTTCATCTATTGCTCCTGTGGCAAAAACGAGAAATGAAGCCTTACTCTCCCCAGAGTTTTTGGTTGTAACTATGAACTTGTTTTCATCTTGCCTTGCATCTGTAGCCTCATCATTGAGCAAATCCAAGTACGACTGGTAGGGACTAAGTTGTTGGGTTGCGGTTTTTTGGATTTGAGAAGGCGGCAAACCATCCATTAAAAGAGCATTATGTGCTTGCTCAGCAAAGCGATTTCTGGGCTTACCCGTATCAATCACCAACACCCTTCGCAGGCATCTTGCCAAGGTAAGTGCCGCTGAAAGCCCTGCATAGCTTCCTCCAATCACTATTGCGTCATATTCATCCTTAGGTATTACAATATTATTCCAAAAAGGGAATTGCCCCATTTCTTTGCTATGTCCTATAATTGGTAACAAAGAAGAGCCCAAAGCCATCAGGCTCGTGTTCTTGATAAATGCTTTCCTGTTCATATTCTTTAAGAGCTAAAACAGTTTTACCAGAGTGATTTTTGTATGCAACGTAGTAGTAAAATAAGGCAACTTGATTACATATGCAACATGATTGCAATAATTTTTTATAGTTATAATCTTTAGGATGGCAAAATCGGCCAAGGCAAATGCTCAAAAAATTTGATTAATCCAATGATACAATATCCGTGGCAGATTCAGTAGAGAGAGAGTATTATCAAGAGATGAACAAAACTATAGAATATCATATTCTTGTAAGATGATGGCACATTGTATTCTTGTTAGGGAAAAGATCGGCTTATTTAGTGAGCGAAGTGCAACGAATGTTCTCCTGATAATCACATTGATATACATCCACATATACAATAAAATAAAAAAGGTAAGACAGGATATTTGACTTCTGAATTAACGATTCCTTTTCTTTTGGCAATCCAGTTAATTACGAAAATAAGAGTGGGATATTTTTCCTGCTGTAGGGTTAAAACCTTACTAAGGTAATTCGAACTTTTTTTAAAGAAAAAAAGCTGCAATTCTTGTAGAAAATACTTCTAATCAACAATTTCTTTTAACTATATTCAATAGCTATAAAGATATAAGAAAGAGGGACATAAGAAAGTAAAAAGCACGTGTGTTTATCTAGGGCACTTTCTCCAGAGGAATTTGAAATACAGGTTAACAATCTTTATAAAGTGTAGGCAACGCAACCCTTTTCTGAATACTAAAAATAGCTATATGCCTCAATCCAAATTATTACTTCCACTTATCTTCGTGTATGTATGGCTTACTAGCTGTAGCCAAGAAGAGGATATGCCTATGATAACTCCTACAACTGAGGAACAAGATGATCTGAATACATTAGGTGATAACTTGAAGCTAGCGGATACCAATGCTGTGAAAGAAGTAGAACTGCTTTATAGAAGGCTTGATAATATTCGCCAACTAGGTGTTGCGTTTGGGCATCAAGATGCCACTGCCTATGGAATCAATTGGGAGCATTCAGGTTTTCCCAGCGACAGTGATGTACTAAGGGTAGCTGGAGATTATCCTGCAGTAATTGGATTTGATATAGGTAATATAGAATCGGGTAGCGATGTAAACATCGATGGTGTCAGTTTTGAACTAATGAAATTGCTAATCCAAGAGGCACATGAAAAAGGCAGTATTATAACTATATCTTGGCATGCAAATAATCCGATCACAGGTCAATTACCATGGGATATTACCAGAGCTATCCCAAGTATATTACCTGGTGAGAGCAACTACCATATCTTTGAAAATTATCTCGCCAAAATTGCGGCTTTTTTTATGGATCTAAAAGATGAGAATGGCCAACCTATCCCAATTATTTTTCGACCCTGGCATGAAATGAATGGGGATTGGTTTTGGTGGGGTAATGTCGGTCATACAGCGGAAGAATATAAGCAGCTGTATAGAGAAACTGTACGCCACCTAACAAATAGGTTCGGTGTACACAACCTATTGTACTGCTATTCGCCTGATAGGTCTGATACAGAAGATAAATTCCTGGAATACTACCCAGGAGATGATTGGGTAGACCTTTTAGGGGTAGATGTATATGACTTTTTTAATGGGAGATATATCGATGATGCGAAACGGGCATTAACAGTTTTACAGTCATTAGCGGATGAAAAACAAAAACTTTTTGCATTTACAGAGACAGGTCTGGAAAATGTCCTGGAAAGTAATTGGTGGACCCAAAACCTATATCCTGCTATTCGAGGTAGTGGAGCAGTATATGTACTAGTATGGAGGAATGAAAACGTTGATCACTTTTTTGGTCCCTATAAAGCACACCCTTCAGCAGATGATTTTAGATCCTACGCAGCCTTTCCTGATGTATTGTTACAGGCAGATATTCAATAAGTCCTTGTTTAGCTTGCAGAAAGAACCATGAATAAATCGAGTGATTGATAAACATTGTATGTTTAATCTTGATTCCTTTTAGAAACTGGCTTAAATAAGCTTTGTTGAACTTCAATAATTGCCAAGTTGAATCTACTTACTAAAAAAGAAAAATTAAATGAAAGTAATATTAGACATAAAACCACTCGGAT
>CAZZEC010000091.1:0-23554 GCA_964652565.1 uncultured Bacteroidia bacterium | reverse complement strand
AAACAGAAGCATCTGGAACAGGTTTACCATACGTATCTAAAATCCGCCCCTGTAAAGGTATGCTTTCTCCTATATCTACATCTACTGGTTTATCCCTTACTGATGTCTGAGGTAAATTTTGCTGAACAGGAGAGTTTGAATTGCTATTGTCTGTTTGAGACATGACATCTTCCAGATCGGATGCATTTGTTGATATCTCAAGCGAATTGGGTTCTACACAATAGATCCCAACAACTTCTTGCATGGTACGCACAAATGTCTCTTCACTAACTCCGGCGGGAAGGTTATAAAATGCAGTCTGAAAATATCCGTCGCAAATAGAATCGCGTTGTTCCTGGTTCAGGATTTGATAAAAAATATACTCCATATCAAGACCAGGGGATTGTTTCCTAATATTATTGTTTTGTCCGGCCTCCTGTATCCGCATAATCCCTCCATTATAAAAAATGACTGCGATATTTGCGTAATGATGTATTTTTGCATCTTGAGTTGTATCATATTCTAACATACCATCGACTTCTATGTATTCCAGTGAATAATTGAGAATATCAAGTGCTTTGGCAAGATCATTTTGAGCTACAGCTTGTTGTATAGCATATTCCTGATATATCAGTGTATCCTCAGGAGAATCCAGGCACAACTCCATCCCATCAAACTCCACGCGTTGTCCTTTACATACTTTGACTTCGGGGTGCCAGGGCATAATAATGGACCCCAGTAAAGCAAATATAAATATGGCTATGGTAACATGTCTGAATAGCCGTGGACTATCTGTGTCTTTCTCAGCAAGCTTATTGAGCTCTTTAGGAAGTTTAAAATCCGTTTCTTTCCGAGGTTTTTCTAATGCTTTGAGCGAGACCCAATCTACCTCAGCACCTGCAGCCAAATGGTTGGCGAGTTGTTCTTGCAATTCTTTCCTACGCCTGGCATTTTTTACCCAATGCAACTCATTGATGATGAGGTTTAACGTATACTCTTCATAGGCAACGGAATCTTCAGGAGGAGGCGGGCTTTGAGCAAAAAGTTCGTATAAATGCTTCCTAAGTTCTACCTCTTCCTCTTCTGATAAGTATGCCAATAATTCTGCCCTTACCTCTTCAGGTATTTGGCCTTCCACAAACCAGGGCAACCGACACAACTGACGGATATTTTCAATTTCAAGGAGTTGTTCATCAATTTGGGAGCCAAGATACAACGTCAATTCCCATTGAAGGGAGGGATAGATCGCACATGCTGCTATCCAGCGTATCATGGGTTCACCATAATAAGATTGAAGTGTTTCTATCAGGTCCCCTGTAAAATGTATGGGGGTCTCTATTGCATCGTTGATCTGCCTTTCCCAATCTCCGGGTAGAGGTTCACCCATGTTCCATTGCTCGACAGCCAAATTGAGACTGATCATGGATGCTGGCATTACCTGAAACCGACCCTCCAACCTTCGTTCTTTGCCTCCCCATTCTTTCCAGGGCTTGGGAGATAATAACAGGCGCTGGTTCCAGTTTTCCATGATACTACTCCATCGGGTGAGTCTTCCCGAAACTGGATTAAAAAATTCTGCACCAGCACTCATAATGATCAACCTTCTACCTCCAAATCTTTGAGCGAGTTGTTGGATAGATATTCCTTGAGGATACTGCTCATTCCAGCACAACCTGGGGTCTCCATTATAAAAAAAACGCTCTATGTGTACTTCCTGAGATTTAAATGCTTGAAGGAAGTAATCGTATAATTGGGCCCGATGATTGCGTCGAGTCTGGCGATTGATCAATAACACGTACTCAGAAGCTTGACGAAGAGAACTGTATTGCAATGTCAACTTTCCTCCTTCCCTGGCAGTAGCGGATATAGTCCTGGGTATGTGCAATGTATGTTGATCTCCAATCCCACGGCTTCTGAGCTGTGCGAGCAACATGGGAAAACGCTCATCCATCAATACATCCGGGGTCGACTCAAAAGGAATATTCCAAATAAATGGAGGCTGGTCTCTTTGCTCTAACTCCACAATGACTTGCTGCTTCATCAGATGTCTTCTCCTCAATAAAGCATACAATCCTAAAGAAATTAACAATAAACCAGCTAGCTTGTACCACCATAAATACTTATCGTAAAACTCCTGCAACCTGATACTTTTCTCCGACACCTGTAGCGCCGTAATATCCTTATAGTATGGAAGGGGAATAGTAGATAAAAGAGGTTGCTCCTTAGGATATATGGAATCTATCGGTGTTGATATTCTGGGATTATTAATAGTTAGGAATATATCTAATGAATCCACGCAATTCCCAAAGGCCAGTTTAACCTGTAATTGTAGGGAAGAATAATCATGAGGAACGATAATTTCATAACACCCTGATGTATCCATGGAAGCCCATAGGCTATGAGTGGTATCTAATAATCCGTCATATTTATCGGTGAACGAGGCAAAGGTAAGTGTATCTGAAATGTCTAATTCTTCGATTAAACAGCCCTGAAGTGTATCTCCTACATATCCCTGGAGTGTGATACTTTCTTTGATTGCAGGACAAGAATCTGGTGTAAGTTGGGTTATCCAGAGTATATATACAGCCAAGGCTGCCAACAGGCCTAGTATACCCAACATCATCCACCGCCACATTTTCAATTGATGGGTCGATGTTAGATCTTTTTGTTCTGTCTCATCAATCTTCTCCCATCTTTCGTAGACCAAGTCAAAAATTTCCCCAAAATGTAATTGTTCCGCTTCACTTCTTACAAATAAAGGGCTTAAATAGGACCTCCACTCATCCAGTGGCAGGTCTTCTGGAATGATTTGTATGAGTTGTTGGATTTGCAAATGCTTCCCCACTCCTAATGGAAAGCCTTCCATTTCCAAAGTACTCAGAAGGTCTGCTAGAAAGGGATATTTATGTGTATGAGGCATCTAAGCAAATTTCTTTTGCAATGCTTTGAGGTCTTCCTGCGTTTTGGCTAGCACAGAGTAACTGGTAAGTAGTATTTGTTTAGCTTGATTGGATATATCACCATTTTTTAACATTTGAGGATCAAACTCCATTTTGTGAAGCAGCATGGCCCAAAAAATCAACTCCGCTGTAGCAGGGTTCTTCTTTAGTTTAAGGGATTTATCGGTTCTAATTTTATGGAAATGATGTACCAATTCATCCAGATCTTCATCTGTGTATCCCTCCACTTTCGCACTAACAATTTTTAGTAATGATTCTGGTGAAGGAAAAGGAATGTGATAATATACTACTCTCCTTAAAAATGCATCAGGTAAATTCTTCTCTGAGTTACTGGTAATCACTACTATAGGACGAAGCTCACTGGTGGCCTGATAAGAACTATCTACCTCTACTACATCAAACTTCATGGCCTCTATAGCTGCCAGTACATCATTGGGTAAATCGCGAGGTGCTTTATCTATTTCATCTATCAGAACAACCTTACGGGACTGCGCTCTTATCGCTTCTCCTAACGCCTGAAAGCGTATAAATTTTTGTTCGACCTGCTCAGGTGTGAGTGCTTGAGGATTGTTTTGATTGTATTGAAAATGGCCTAAGGCATCATAGGTATAAAATAGATCTTTTGCTGTTGAAGTGGTTTGTGCATTGAACACCAAAGGCTCTCCCAGTTGGAAAAAATAAGCTATATGATGCGCGAGTTGTGTTTTACCCGTGCCTGGTTCACCGGTTAATAGCAAAGGTTGGCCCAATGCCAAAGCAACGTTGACAGCGTTCACCAATTCTTTGGAAGGAATGTATAACGAGGGATCATTCAACCGATGGTTGAATTGAAATTCTGGTAGGGCCTTTTGGCCTGATTGTTCATATAGTTGAAAACTCATATGCCGCAATGTGCTTAATTATTATCGATATTTGGTGCCTTTTAGGCTGAACACGCTGCCACGTGTTCCTACAAGGTTATTTCGGATTTTATTCTTTTCACATCAATCCAACAATCTCTCAATACTACAATATAACCATTCAACAATATCTCCATTCCCCTACCCCTCCTTCACATCAAATACTTTTTGAAGCAATATTTCTACATCAGACATATCCAACAGCTTCTTTGATTCATAACGCGCTTGTGTGGATTCTTCCAGCCCCCTCACAAAGGTTTCGATTACACCTTCTATTCTAGATACATTCGTTTCTCCAATTTTGTCAAACCAATTGACAATATCTTTCTCTTTTACAGGAGAAATACCCTTATGCATACTGCATGCATTATCGTATTGGCTTACCAGTTGGTCAATAGTGGCGATAATATTTTTCTGTTTATCCGTCATGGGCTGATCACAAAACTCATCGAGATAGATTACAAAAAAGAACTGAAAGGTAGGGCAACTTGGATGAATATGAGAGAATGTATCCATAATCCATTTGAAAAAATCACCTGTAAAGTCCTTCCATGCAGATTCATCCAACGTCATCAAGGAAACGACAAAACGCTCTTTCATATTGGGAATACCATGCTTGATAAACGCATCCAGATCAAAATGTGGGAAATGTTCAAAGCGTTTTGCCAGATGCTTGACAAATTTCTTCTGCGTCCGCTTCTGGTTATTTTTTAGTTCTAATACTTCAATGTCCACGCGGTTACTGTCGTGTTTTCGCAGGTAATTGATAGACTCCAGATCCTCATCCAGTTCATCATTGATGAGTTCAAATACGAATCTCTCAGCAGAGCTGGGAGGCATTTGCTTTCTACATCCACAAATAAAGTAATATTGGTACGCCTGCTCGGATTTGTCATCAAAAGCATCCCATAGATTATCTATCACTTTTTCTCTATTACAATTTATCAAATGGATGTCTCCCAATACATCATCAATGATTAGCTGGCGGATCTTATCAACGAGCATTTCCTGACCTTCGGGAGTATCCAATCGATAGGTATTTCTCATCTCAGCTCTCAGCCTTTCCAATTCCCCTTCTGCTTGTTCAATTCTTTTTTTCAACTCAAACTTTGCATCAGCTGAGCTTTCAATCACTAATTCCTCACGGAAAAAAGCGATTTTCTCAAGAAGTTCTTTTTGCAAAGATTGAAGTTGATCTGTATCCATTGTATTTACATTGAAATAGAAGCTAATTTGTTGACTAGTAATTTATATTAACACGAATGTAAACTTAAACAGCGTATAATGAACCTCGTGATGCTATAAACATTAAACTACCACCATATCAAGTAGCTTAATCCTCCCCCAATTTCTCTTTTACTTTCTCCAGTTCCTGAACCAGTTCATCGATTTGTTTTTTCAGCGAAAACCCTATGTTGGGATCAGCGTTGAGCAATTGCTTTTCTTTTAAAAAATTCAATTTTTCTTCAATCAATTGACGTTGTCTATTAAGGCCTTCCATTTCTGTAGGAGATAATGGGTTTACCCTTGGTGGATTATATTCTTGCGCAGGTTTGCTCAATGAAGCGAAGTCACCATCCTTTACCATATCCCAGTTAATATCTTCCTCTGACAGATCGTCAATAAAATACATAACGGCAGCTCTGATCTGATTAAAAATCAAATTACTTTGTTCACTGCTCATTACTCCTTGACGTTTTTCACGTTGGGCACCGTTAAAACGAGAGAGTTGAAGGATGAGCTCACTGTGTTTACGAGAGGAGGTACTCACGTGCTGCTCTAATAATTCCAGACTTTTTGACATATCCTGGACCAGAACCTTTTTTACTTTTTGTTGATAGGGTTGTATTCGAGTAGAAGACATTAGGTAGTTTATTAAGCTCAAAATATTCAGGACATTAAATTAACAATTATTTTCCAGGGCAAACGCACTAAAATCAGTAATAGCTAGAAATCAACGCTTACAACGATCCAATGTATAAGTATTTTAATCACAATCAACTAATAATGAATTATTTATACAATTTGGTGCGTACGTACTGAATATTTTCAAAGGATGTATTATTTCATTCTAAGCACCATAAATTCTACCCTACGATTTTTCCTTCTACCGGTTGTTGTATTGTTCGAGGCGATGGGATCTGACATACCGTAGCCTCTGGCAATGAGCCTACGTGGATCTACTCCCTGGTCAATCAGATAATTTCGCACTGCATTTGCACGGTTTTGCGAAAGCTGTTGCTTGTCTTCTCTTCGGCCGGTATTATCCGTATGTCCGCCCAGTTCGATAACTAGACTGGGATTGAGGCGAAGAAAGCGCAGCATGCGTTGTAGTTCAGCACGTGATGTGGGTAATATTTCCCATCTTCCAGGATCAAAATATACATTACCCAGAATACCTTTTTCACCTGTTCGTATGGGAGCCAATTCTATGGTTCGTTGTAGTCGAGGTTTAGAAAATAGTGTATCTAACAGTAAATTCTCCCCATAATACATAAATCCCGGCTCAAACACTTCCACGCCTACAAATCCCTGACGAGGCAATTTCGCTAAAAATTTACCGGTTGCGGGTTCTGATCTCGCACTAGACAATGAGTCCATATCCAATCCATCCCGAAAAGTGATTTGTGTGCTGACTGGTTCACCTGTAGCTTTATTTTTAATCACTCCTGAAATAGATACAGGAGTAAGATAAGGATTTTCCAGGGGTTTGTCGGGTTCAGTAAAATTGACCAGCCAAACATCAAATCCACCAATATGTGGAATAATCTCATCCTCAGCAGGCTCAGGATTAATTTCTGAAAATCCGATTCCTAAATAGGTACCATTAGGAGTCAATTTCACGCTAAATAAGGCATCTTTGGCAGCATGCCCTAAGGTTCCCGACCATATTTTATTTCCGCTTTCATCGACTTCAACCAATAAGGCATCATAAAAACCTCTTAGCGTATCGATATCCATGTCCCGAGATTTGGTGAGGCCTGCAAGTAAATATCCTCCTGATGCCGAAGGGCAAATGGAACTAATCCCTTCAGACCAAGTCCCTCCAAATGTTCTATTCCACAGCACTTGCCCCTTTTGTGTCATTCGCACTAACCAGAAATCTCCTCTTCCTCGTTGTTCAGGAATCATTCCTCCTGAAGACAAGGTAGTACCGGCTAACATAATGTCTCCATTTGGAGCAATCAGACAGTCATGTATTTCATCATTCTTACCTGCACCTAGAGATATTTGCCACTCCATATTACCCCAACTATCTATCATAAATATCCATGCATCCTTTTTCCCATAATTCTTCTCTATATCTCCATCTACAGAATCCGATCCATTCATGACTAAAAACCATCCTGGACGAACTTCCAACAGTTTAGTAGCCCATTCATTCTTTCTTCCACCAAAATGTTTTTCCCACATTAATCTCCCCTGTTCATCCAAACGAGCCACCCAGCTGTCTATGCCAATAGATCGATAACTTTTCATGTTTCCATTTCTAGAACCTGATGAGCCTCCGATCAGATATCCTCCCGAAGAAATGGGTATAATAGTGTATGCACGGTCATTTCCCGTTCCGCCAAATCTACTTTTCCAGACGATATCTCCCTGGGGGCTGATCTTTACTACCCACATATCCATATAGCCTTCTCCCTCACCCGGATCACCCGTATAAGAATCCGTAGTCGCCAGCACAACTACCCCTCCTTCTGGCGAAGGTGCAATATCTGCCAATAGTTCCATACCCTTTCCTCCCAGTATCTTTTGCCAATAAATGATTCCTTGAGCAGCCATCTGCCTCACGAATACATCACTATTATTGCTGTGATTGGCTAATCCCAATCCATCCTGGGATCGAACCTCTCCTGCCATTATCAGTGAGCCATCGGGCATCAATAGTAATTTCTGTCCTGCATCATACTGCGTGCCTCCGTAAAACCGCTCCCAAAGGATATTCTGAGCAAAGACATGTGTGTATATTCCCACGCAACAGAGGAAATATATCAAAACATATTTCATAAATTCTTTCAACAATTAATCTTTGTCTTTTTGATGGTCAAGACCATAAGTTTCTACTAAATATTTATACGTAACAAGTTCGATTTGATTCTTTTTTATGAGCTTCCTGAAGTCAGTATTTGTCAACATTTCCATTTCCCATTGCCGTTGCTCACTCATATTTCTCACTCCTTCAGCATTCAAATCCTGCATAGCCCGCATTTCTGGTCCATCCGTTCCCAGGTGAAAAACCAATAAATACAGAGAACCTGATTCAAGAGAATTGATTACTTCATAGAGCTTCTTCTCTTGCGCTTGTTTGTTACCCCTACTAAAACCCTTGCTAGGACGATGCTCTCCCCAGTAACTGGAAATAGCCAGTCCATAGTCTCTGGCGATGGATTCTACCATTTTGCGTTGTTCAGGCGTATGCATTCCCGCTCCCATATGATTATCTATATAGTCGATCTCCAATCCGCTAGCCAATGCTCTATCTATCTGGGCACGAAACTCTATCTCCATTTCATCTACATTGGGTGCATGATCTATGTTTAGTTCTTGGTAAGAACCCCAGAAATATCCTTCCTCATTGATCAATGAAGGTACCTGATTTTTACTAGTTACCGGGCCCCATTTAAAATTCTTCCATTCGGAATTGGCACACAAATGCACCCCTATGGATACGTTGTCGTACTGCTTGAGGATATCTACGGCCTCTCTATACCAAGGCCCCGTAAACAATACGCTAATATTTACAGGCATCCCCGTTTCCAGCAGACGCTGGTTTGCCACATTGGAACCATGAGAAAAGCCCATATCATCTGAGCGAATAATGAGTTGAGGATGTTCCTGTGCATGTACATTCCATATCAGGCTTAGTAACAAACCTAAACAGGTAGTTAGGTGAATCCATGAATTCTTCATAGTGTAAGGTATTATGATCCGTAATTTGTCCTTTTCAATTAACAATACGATAAAATTACACAATATACATTAATCAGACCCGGTAAAATATTTATCATTTTATTGATTCTCATTCTTTCCACGAAATTTGCGAACTTAGTCGACGTTATCGAATATACGACCAACGAGTGTTTTGATCTAACTGTCAACCTGGATGAAACGAACCCCATCAATAGAGGGTATTATTTCCCTCCCTATCAACGCCCAAACCTTTATTTACAGGCTTAGTTCCCGTTATTTTTACTACGCAGTCCCGGCGTTGGTAGCAGTCTTACTCGCTCAATCAGCGAATATTACTACATCGTATATTCTAAAACGGTTAGTAGATGCTTTAACAGAGTCTCCAGATGAAATCTGGACCTGGGTCATTGTATTCGTAGGACTTTATGCCGTTTCAGAGGCTTGCTGGCGTACTAGTGGGTACATGGGTATGCTATGGATTACGAATGTTCGTGCGCTTTCTAATAACGTATTATTTGACTGGCTGAGTAGACATAGCAGTGGTTACTTTGCAGACCGATTTGCGGGTTCATTGGCGACCAAAGTTTCCCATGCCTCTAATGGCATTGGCAATATCCTCCCTCAGACTTTGTGGAATTTTCTCCCCACCATACTTAGGTTAACCCTTTCTATCCTCATTGCAGGATTAGCCAAACCTATTTTAGCACTATTACTCACGAGCTGGTGCCTGGCCTTTCTCGCTTTTAATGCAGCATTCTTAAAGAAAAAAGCTCGTTTGTCCAAAGCTTCTGCTGCCTCTTTCACCAAACTCAAAGGACAAATGATCGATATCATAACCAATATACGTGCAGTTCATCAATTTGGTCATCTGGATACGGAGCGAAATCGTGTAGAATACTATGTAGAGGATCAAAAAAACAAAATATTTCGAAGTTGGAGATTCACTGAAGGCTTGATTGTAATGAACAATGTCTTACAGGTCATTCTACTTTCAGCGATGTTAGCAACTTCTATCTGGCTACATAATACAGGGACATTAACGGTAGGTGATGTGGTGATGATCGTTAACCTCACCTGGGGGATCTTAGGATCCTTATTATTCATCAGTAATAGCCTCAATGCGTTGATGGAAAATTATGGTCAGGTGCAGGAAGGTCTGGAAGAAATTCTTCATCGACACGATCTGGTAGACACTCCCAATGCCCCTATCTTTGAACCGAAGGGGGGTAAAATAGAATTCCGCGACGTAAGGTTTCTATATGATGAGCATACACCTGTACTTGAACATTTTAACCTGGTGATTGATCCTGGTCAAAAGGTAGGATTAGTAGGAGAAAGTGGAGCGGGAAAGAGCACTTTGAGTAAATTGGTGCTAAGAATGTATGATATTCAGGGAGGTGAAATACTCATCGATGGACAAAATATCGCGGAGGTGAATCAACAAAGTCTAAGAAAGGCTATTAGTTTTGTTCCTCAATCCAGCAACTTGTTTCATCGATCGCTGAAAGACAATATTCAGTATGGAGATTTGGAGGCCAGTTTCGAAGAAGTGCAGCTCGCTGCACAGCGTGCTGGTGCACACGGATTTATCCAGCATCTCCCAGAGGGATATGAGACACTCGTTGGGGAACGCGGCATTAAGCTCTCAGGTGGGCAGGCGCAGCGTGTGAGTATAGCCCGGGCCATGCTCAAAAATGCGCCTATTCTCATCCTGGATGAAGCTACGAGCGCCCTTGACAGTGAAAGTGAGCAGATAGTACAGTCCGCATTATTGGAATTGATTCAAAACAAGACGGTGATTGCCATTGCTCACAGGCTCTCCACGCTGTTAGCTATGGATCGGATCATTGTCATTGCAGATGGTACAATCATCGAAGATGGTTCTCATGCAGAATTAATCAAACAAGACGGCCAGTATGCGAAGCTCTGGAAACATCAGGCGGGAGGATTTTTGGTGGAGGCGTAATATTAAATCTAAATCAAAAAGAATATACCCGAAATCCAAGAGATAATGAACTTCACTTTAGCAAGTTAACAATATTTTGACATAAAGTATATTCAGGAAATAGCATAAATATGTGGTTATATTCCCTGCGAGGTATGGGTAGCAAACACAAAAAAATAGCCTAAATTATGTGACCTATTTAGTTTATGCGGTCTAAAAAGGTGTATACAGACAAAAAATCAGTTGCAACATAGAGGTACCTAAATGTAATGACATGATTAACAAGAGAATAGAATTTCCCAAGAACAATAGGGTAGGTAAAATTCGTTGGGAGAATTATCTCAAACACTTCGTGGATTTTTATTATCCACATCATATTAGTCTGGAAGACAGCCTAAACATATTGGAATCCATGAATTTGAACCAATGTGTACATGAAATTTTGTCCTCAAAAAAAAGATTTATCCAGTCAGAGCTGCTTAAGAATGTGTACTATTGTTTAAATCAAGAATCAAAGTCATTTGCTTTTACGCATGATTATGAACACTTTGGTATGTTTCTGGTAAGTTCCAGAGAAGCCATAGAACATTCCTTCAAAATTGCCAAAAAGGATAAAAATAGTACGTTTTTCATTCTTGATACATACATGAATTTTTATATCCAGGTAACCTATTATGACAGATCAGAACCAGATTATCCATTGAGTTTCGATGTGAAGCTGTGTATACAGTAGAATTATCCTAAACAGAAATAACTAGATTGAACATAAATGAGTGGGTGGACATATTTAAATATATATAACTTAATTTCCTCCCTGCAGAGCTGTTCGTGTAGATGGAGAGCGGTGGGTGAATACAATCAAGAAACACTCAATGCATTGTTTCAGCTATACGATCACCCCCTGACGTCCACCGATATATTCACATTTCGGATTCTTCGACCCTCTCCTATTCTCTATCCATCTCTGCAGGGGGATAATGTGATTTGTACTGATTCAGTTTCAAAAACATATGTAATATTGTCAGAGTACTTAATACTACTTTACGACTTAAAACGTGAACCCCATACAGCGATGTTGAAAACTCATTCATTGAAACTATGTCAAGTTTAACAAGCATCCATTGGGATTCATTAAGAGGGTTGTAAACTTAATGTGTAAAAGTAGTATTAAGTGGGTGGACATATTTAAATATGCTTAATTATCATATTGTTCAATCCCCCAAGATTGACGCCTGATGGGATAACACGGCTGTTCTTTCCGGTCGTGTAGACCCAAATTTCTATATGAAAGAATTAAATAGTATTGTCTCATTACCTAAAATTAATACCATATTGCTTATAATATTTAACCATATTGATGTTCGAAAATATTTTAATTACAAGATCTTCTAACTAATTACAAAAATGAAACCTGCCGCTCTCCTACTCGTTCTGCTAATCCCTACCATACTCTTGGCTCAATCCGAAGCTACTCAATTTACGCTCTTCGATGTAACATTTACCTACACCAAAGAAAATGCGGATAACTCCAAACCCAGTAAATCGCATTACTACGTATACAATGACATGCTGAATTCTGAGGTACCCAAAGACTGGACTTCTCCAGTAGATTTTCGCAATGGGACCGTGCATATCCGTTTAGAAGTACTGGAAAAGCCAGAAGGAAAAGCCCCAACCAAATGGACGTTGTGTTATATCCCTAATAAGGGTCAGGGCAATGGGTATGGCTGTACGGGAACGGATATTTTTCTGGAAGAAGGAGTATATGAAAAAGAAGTATCTATGACAGAATTCTGGGAAAATGAATCTATCGTCTGGTCAGAGGGAATCAAGCAAATGGATCTGGTAATCAAGGATGATAGCGGAGGTCAAGGCCATGCACATAGACGCGAAGATCACGAAAAGTTTTTCCCAACTAAGGTCCGTATTACGATGGTACAGGTTGCTGCAGGTACAAGTTATGATCCTTCATTGGTGAATTATGATTAGGGCAATAAACGATATGCGTTTTGTTAGAGGATCATAATCGTGAGAATGACAATTTCTTCAAACTCACCCAGACGTTTCAGTTTCATAAGTTATTACTTTTCCTATAAAATAGGATAAATACTCATACAGAGTTCTTCTCTTTGATAAAAGATAAAGTTAAATACATACTTGTTTAATTAGGAATGTTCTTTTGAGGTGATTTGGCGGGTTTCATTATCTCTTTATCTCGTATGATCTGATAATCTTCAAATCCCTTTCTCACACATTTTACTTCCCAGTCGAATTCGTAGTTCCCAGTTCCTTCCAGCAATTCTTTGACTCGGAAACCTGTTTCAGACTTTTCGACCACGGCCATTCCTTTGGAATCTGCCGATAATGGGGTAATCATGACCGTCATATTCTCATGATTAGCCACAATCTGGAAATGATCGGGAAAAGTGATATTAGCTTCGCCATTGATGAGTCGACTTGTCCCTCTGACATAGGCCGCTGCTTCCGGTCCTTCGATACTCGCATACCAGATCTCGCGATTGGGGAAATCCGGATGGTCCATCTTGAAATTTTTCAAATCACCAAAAACAACCCCTTGTCCCGTGGCGTTTACAAACATGCCAGCCAGATTTTGATTGGATGCATCCTGTACTGCCACGTATCCATTGTCAGTAAAATTCTGAAGTGAGGATGCTATTACATTTTCGCTGGAAGGCCCCCTCAACCGCAAGAAACCTGCGTCTTCAGTATTTACAGAAACTGCACTTCGCTCTTGACCATTCTGATTATTCACCGATACAAACCCTATATCCAAATCACTGCTGGTCGCATCCAATTGAACATTAGCAGTTCCCTGTGGGCCGCGTGTTACAACAAATCCATATCCCTGGTTAGAAACTGTCATAAATGCACGATTATTTCCACCAGGATCATATACAGACACTGCTCCCAGATTGCCATTATTCAGTAAATTGCTCCCAGCCTGACTCGTCATGGTAACATTCAGATTTCCATTTTGACCAAAAACACCTATTCCCCCTCCATTGCTGTTAGTTACATTCATTCCTATCTGTAAATTATTCCCCAAATAGTAACCTCCATTTCCATTTACACTCAATGGTAAAGGGGGATTGGTCGTACCTATACCAACGTTACCAGCTGTATAAGATATAATCTCTCCATCCTGATCCCATACACTTCCCCCACCAATAATGGGAGGTAATATTACGGAGTTTCCATTAGAGATGGATAGGGTGAGGTTGTTGAGGGACAAGGTCTGATACTCATTGGTAGGGTTCGTATCTTCATCAGTGGATGAGATCGTAAAATTGGGGTAGTTACCTGTAACATTGATATTTTCCCCTCCTGCAATGGATACTACCTGATCGGGTTGAGTATTGGAAATAACATTATTGTTGATATCAATTCCTTCTCCTGCATTAAACGATCCTTGTGTACTTACCGTAGTTGCTACCCATTCTGTACCATTCCAAGAAAGCACCTGTCCATTCTGTGGATTAAGTAAATTTCGCACATTTTGAAGATTCTCAATCTGCATACGTGTAGCTACCTTACTATAAGGTACTGAATTTAATGGGTCTGTACCCAGGTCTGTTCCATTAATCGAAGCAGAAATGAAATAATTATTGGCTGCCCAATCAATATTGTTAAATGATCCATTTACAGGACTACCTTCCCCAATGACCAAATTAAAGAGGCCGAACTCATTCGTGCTAATATTGTTGTGATTTTCAACATAAACGGTTGCTCCATTTGCACTCCCACTGCGTATAGTAAATCGAACGGTGATTGATGAATTAACCAATAATTGACCCTGGGAATTTCTAGCCACAGCCTGATAATTAAAACCCGTTTCGGATTGTCCGTATATACTTTTAAATCCAAGTATAATAAGCAAGATAGAAATGGTATATTTTAACATTCCTCTTATCATTGTATTAACATTTATCCTGACGGAAACATTCTTACATTCATCCACCTGCCAATATGGTGAATATTAAGCTATCTTTCTAAGCAATACTTTCCACATACTTTCATATCAAATGCGATGTTGTTATTCCAGAAAACGATGGGATCTCATCCACGCTTCACATAATTCGGGCCATTTTTGAAAGGGAAGGTCTTCTACTCCCAATCCCAGTCCATGTCTTCCCTGTCGAAAGATGTGCAACTCCGCAGGAACTTTTGCTTCTCGAAGTCCCATATAAAACAGAATGCTATTTTCAGGAGGAACACCACTATCCTCATCAGTATGTACCAAAAATGTAGGGGGGGTTAGTGTATTAATTTGATTTTCATTGGAAAGCGATTCCACAACTGTTTGATCAGGATTATTGCCCAGTAAATTTCTGCGAGACCCTCTATGTGCATATCCTGTTGTAAACGATATCACTGGATAGCATAAAACCATAAAAGAAGGTCTGCTATTCACATGATCTATCGGATCTTTAGCATTTGGATTCCCATCTTCAAAATGTGTTCCTATCGTTGATGCAAGGTGTCCTCCAGCAGAAAATCCCAATACTCCTATTTTATCTGGATCTATATCCCATTCTTCTGCATGATATCTCACAATTCTCATAGCTCTCAGCCCATCTTCCATCATTACAGGGTGCTTATAATCTCCATATTCAGGGTTTCCAAGTCTGTATTTAAGTATATATGCCGAGATACCCAGACTGTTCAACCATTCGGCTACTTGTTTACCTTCATGATCCATAGCTAAATGGCCATATCCCCCACCAGGACACACGACAATGGCTGCCCCTGTAGCAGTAGAGGTTGGTGCGGGGTGTAGAATGAGTAAGGGTTTATCGTAAACTTCATCTCCTTTGGCTCCTGGTGCGCCGTCTTGCCAAAGTAAAAGTGTGTCAGGATTTTGTGCTTTCAAACCAATTAAAAAGATAATTGTTAGCTTGATAAATAGTAAATTTTTCATTTTATAGGATTGAACAAGTTAGATAGTAGTTAAAAAATTATTAAAGATAAACAGAAAGTTTCAACTAACGCTATTTACATTATTGAATACATCTAGAACAACACAAGTTAATTATATAAACCCTATGATGCAGCAGACGACAAGTATAGAACTCAGAAATTTAAGGATATCCGACTATTTAGATTTGAAAGATGCAATGATAGAAGCGTATTCTACGCTGGGAAATATGTATTGGAAAGAAAATCACATTCGCAAGTTGTTAAATATCTTCCCTGAAGGTCAGTTATGTGTATTGGTAAATGGTAAAGTAGTTGCAAGTGCATTGTCTCTCATAATCAATTATAAAAAATTTGGCGATAATCACAATTATGCCAAAATCACTGGAAATTATACCTTTTCTACACATGATCCTGATGGAGACATTTTATACGGAATTGAAGTTTTTGTACACCCGGATTATAGAGGGATGAGATTGGGAAGAAGATTGTATGATGCGCGAAAAGAACTGTGTGAAAATCTCAATCTGAGTGGGATCATTATGGGGGGAAGAATACCTAATTATGAAAAATATGCAGATGAAATGCGTCCCAGAGATTACATAGAAAATGTAAAACTAAAAAAGATCTATGATCCAACGCTTACATTCCAGCTTTCCAATGATTTCCACGTAAGGAAGATATTGAGAAATTATCTGCCTGGTGACACCGAATCGAAAGAATTTGCCACCTTACTGGAATGGAACAATATGTATTATCAAGAGGAGGAGAAACTGATCAATAATCAAAAATCTGTCATTCGCCTGGGATTGGTACAGTGGCAAATGCGACTATTCAAAGATATGGATTCGCTTGTAGAACAAATGGAGTTTTTCATTGATGCAGTAAGCGGGTATCAGACAGACTTTATACTTTTTCCGGAATTTTTCAATGCTCCTCTGATGGCCAAATACAATGACGAAGGGGAAGCACAAGCCATTCGTTCTCTCGCAAAGTATACTGAACCGTTGTGGGAGAGATTTATGGAGTTTGCTGTAGCCTATAATGTCAATATCATTACGGGAAGCATGCCATTGATAGAGGAGGAAAGTTTATATAATGTCAGCTATCTGTGCCGAAGAGACGGTAGTTATGAAGAGTTCCGAAAAATACATATTACTCCAAGCGAGGCCAATGCCTGGGGGATGATTGGAGGAGATAAGCTTAACATTTTTGATACTGATTGCGGAAAAATTGGCGTACTGATTTGTTATGATGTAGAGTTCCCTGAATTAGCCAGACTATACGCAGAGCAGGGAATGCAAATTCTATTTGTACCTTTTTTGACTGATACTCAGAATGGATATAATAGAGTAAGGCTATGTGCACAAGCCAGAGCAGTGGAAAACGAATGCTACGTGGCCATAGCAGGATGTGTTGGGAATCTGCCACGCGTAAACAATATGGATATTCAGTACGCGCAATCGGCAGTATTTTCTCCTTCTGACTTCGCATTTCCTACTAATGCAATCGTCACTGAAGCGACCCCCAATACAGAAATGACGCTTATTGCTGATGTCAATGTGGATTTGCTGAGAGAACTACACTCTCAAGGGAGCGTGAGAAACCTTATGGATAGAAGGCTGGATTTGTTCGACCTAACATGGAAGGGCTCAAGTACTAGCAAAACTAGCAAACCTACTATTCAGGGTGAAAGTATCAAATCTGTATGATTTATTAACTATTAGCATAGCTAAGAGAGATACTGGTTTATCCTGATCTCTCTTAGTTTTATTATCCTTTCCGCTGCTCAAATTTTCGATTCCCAATGGATAAAATCATTATAGTACAAACCCTAGACTATCAGAAGTTTGTTAGGTTTAAGTTATTACAATACATCTTGCAACCCAGAATCATATTTTTATACTTACTGGTTGCACTCTTGATATCACTAAACACATGGATGACAAGTGGTACTGACGCCAGAAATTTTAGTCTCTTTACTTTTCTTCTCTTTTTTGCCATTTTTCTTCCCCTCATTATTTACCTATCTGCCAAAAGGACATATAAGACCAATAAGATGATACAAGGTGAAATTACTTATGAGTTTTCAGATAATGGCGTACATGTTACAGGAGATCTATTTGAAACGAAATATAAGTGGGGAGCGATATATATGGTAGAAGAATTTAAGGAGTGGTTATTAATTTATACCAGTAGACAAACCGCTATTCATTTGTATAAGCCTGACTTTGAACAATCCACTGACCTACCTATTCTTAAAAATATCGTTAATAGCCACAATCATATTTATACCAAGTTCAAGTCCTGATATGAAATTCATAGCGGATCTCCATGTACATTCCCATTATGCCAGAGCTACCAGTAAAAACCTACATCTGGAATCCTTGTATCAATGGGGACAAATAAAAGGGATTGATGTAATTGGAACCGGAGATTTTACCCATCCCAAATGGTATGAAGAACTCTGCCAAAAGCTAGAACCAGATGGAAGTGGACTATACATGCTCAAAGAACCTCCAAAAGACAAAGGGATTCCTGGAGTATCTCCCATCAGCAAGAACATACGGTTTATATTGAGTGTGGAGATTAGTTCTATTTATAAAAAGAAAGGTAAAGTTCGTAAAAATCACAACCTCGTATATGCACCAGATCTGGAAACCGCTGGAAGACTCAATAAAAAATTATCAAAAATTGGCAACTTGGCCTCCGATGGTAGACCGATTCTTGGATTACCTTCCAGAGATTTATTAGAAATAGTCAAAGAAACCTCAGAAGAGGCTTACTTGATTCCCGCCCATATCTGGACTCCCTGGTTTTCTACTTTGGGATCTAAGGGTGGTTATGATGATGTAGAGGCTTGTTTTGAGGATATGACTGAAGCACTGTTTGCTCTGGAAACTGGTCTATCTTCTGACCCCGCTATGAACTGGAGATGGAGTGAACTAGACCGATACACACTTGTATCGAGTTCCGATGCACACTCACCACAGAAACTAGGAAGAGAAGCCAATAAGTTTCACACAGAAAAAAGCTACCGTGGGATTTTTCAAGCGCTAAAAACCAAACAGGGTTTTGAAGGCACCTATGAGTTTTATCCCGAAGAAGGTAAGTACCATCTGGATGGTCATCGTAAGTGCAACATCAGATTGGAACCCAAGGAATCAATCCAACAAAGTAACATATGTCCCGTTTGCGGCAAGCCCCTAACTATAGGTGTCCTACACAGAGTTATTGCATTATCTGATCGAAACACTCCTTTACAGCCAGCGAGCGCTCCTGATTTTGATTATATTATTCCCTTACCAGAAATACTTGCGGAATTGTATCAAGTGGGACCCAAAACTAAAACTGTATTAAAAGCTTATACAAAATTGATCAATCAGTTTGGTAACGAGTTCACACTGCTTACACAAACACCTATAGAAGATATTGCTCATACAGGAGCCAGTCGGTTAGCTGAGGCTATACGTCGAATGCGAGCTGGCGAAGTATATCCCATTGCAGGATATGATGGGGAATATGGAAGGATTCAATTATTTCCATATAATTAACAAAATGGGGGTTATTCACCAATACACCAATACAGCAATACAGCAATACAGCAATACAGCAATACAGCAATTTAACAATACATCAATCTACCAATTATAACACATCATGATGTGTTGCCTACGGACGGATCGCCGTACCGTCATTCTTGCGCACTTGCGTCCAATTGTTATTTGCTTGTTCTGCTATGGGAAATTTTGCCGCTGCTTCTTCATTGATATCCACACCGTGTCCAGGGACTTCATTGACATACATATATCCATTGTCCATAGTTGGAGCGCCAGGAAATATTTCTCGCGTTGCTTCATTAAAGAATACAGATTCCTGAATACCAAAATTCCATACTGCCAGATCTATGTGAGCATTACATGCATGTCCTACCGGTGATACATCTCCTGGTCCATGCCAAGCGGTACGTACATTGAAATACTCACCCAATCGGGAAACTTTCATCGCAGGAGTAACCCCTCCAATCTGCGAAATGTGTATTCTAATGAAATCGAATAATCTTTCCGACATGGGGCCTACCCATTCATGTGGATTGTTAAATAGTTCACCCATTGCAAGTGGAACGGAAGTCTGACTTCTCAGCAACCTAAAATAATCCATATCTTCTGGTGCAAAAGGGTCTTCTATAAAGAAAGGCCTGAATTCCTCTAAGGATTTAACCAAATATACTGCATCCCGAGGAGAAAGTCTTTCATGAATATCATGCAATAGCTCAATTTCATCACCACACTCCTTCCTCACATACTCAAACATGGCTGGCACTGATTTAATATACAGTTGTTGATCCATGTAGTTATCTTCCGATTGTCCAAAGCCTGCCTCTTTAAAATCAGGTGCTTCAGCATTCCCTACTGCCCCATACCCTCCCTGCTGTATACGAATATGTCTATACCCCTGCTCCATGAGTCTTTTTACACTTTCTGCCACTGCTTCTTTAGAATTCCCCGAAGCATGTGCATAGCAGTCAACAGCAAATCTACATTTTCCACCGAGTAATTGATATAGTGGCATATTTGCGCGTTTAGCTTTAATATCCCACAAAGCCTGATCTAAACCGCTCAAGGCATTGTTCAACACAGGTCCATTCCGCCAATAGGAATTCACATAGGCAGTTTGCCATATATCTTCAATTCGATCTGGATCTTTTCCCTTACAAAAGTCATCCAGATATTTGTCTACCGCTACGACTACACTGTGTGCACGTTGTCGAAAAGTAGCACATCCAATCCCATACAATCCGGGTTCACTGGTCTCTACTTTTACAACTATCAGCTCTATATTTCGCTGAGGCGCAGTTGCAATAGCTTTTACTTTTGTAATCTCTATGGGTGCAAGTCCCTTGGTAGCTTGTTGGTAGGTTTGTGCAGTGCTCAATGATGGAGTCATCATCAATCCAGCACTACCTACGCCCATATGTTTGAGTATATCTCTTCGCTTCATAGTATTAGTAATCTTTAATATATTAAATGCGCATCATGCCAGACTGGCTGGAAGGTTTCGGTATATGGCGCTGAAGTAATCCTTGTTGCTCACTATTCATTCGATTAATGAGCGCCTGAGATTTCCCGTTGTATTCCTGAATAATTTTATTGTACTCTGCAGCCATTTTGTTGAATTCGTTCACTTGCTCTTGTGTAGTCAGCTCCCCAGGATTATCCAATTTGTATTGATATCTCGTTAAATCTTTCAGTTCGTTTAAACTCAATTGCTGAAAGTGCTTCAATAAATCCAAAGCTGCATCTCTGTACTGAGTATCATCCTGAAATCCAGAGAGACGCTCTAGATTGGCTACAGATTTAGTAGAAGCTTCCACCATTTCTTTTCGGAGAGACTCAGCAAGCTTGGCATCTTTTTGATTGATCGCTTCCCAAAATTTAGCGTTGATCTTTGATACTTTGAAGTATTGCAGAAAAACAATTCTGGCATAGGTATTGAGTTTATTAATGCGCTTAATTACTTGCTGATTTTCAGCTTCAGCCTCGGAAGTCAATTTCAACTGGTTATTAGAGGCAAATTCTTCTTGAGCAGCACGAAATCTCGATGCGGCTTGAGCGAGCTTTTTCTCTGCCTGATCTTCTGCTTTAAAATAGTTTTCCAACGCCTCGAAGCTATCATATCTACCCTGCTTCATTTGATTGATCTGCATAAAATCCAACTGAAACGTTTCCAAATTAAGCTTCAATACTTCAACCCCTACATCTCTAAGCTTTGCGTCCCCTTCGTAGGGCTCAATAGCGGAAAGCTTCCCAATTGCCGAACCAATTTCATTTATGACATCTTTCCTACTCTTTTCAATACTCATTATATCTTCACTGTGCACAGACTGGGAGATATATTCTAAATTTTTAGCTGTTACTTTATTGTGAAGCATGACAATAAAATTGTTATATGCAGCCGGGCTATCAAAATTGTGCTCCTGAGCATGTGTAACTATAGTAGTTATCAAAAACCCTATCAAGCAAATAAATATCTTTCTCATGGTTTTAGTGTTTTAGCTGAAGTTAAATATACCACTTGTGGTAATCAACTTCAGCATGATTAATTATCAATTTGATTTACAATCACAAACTTTTAGATATCAACAGGTATTTTGAATAATCTGTATAGTGAATACCTAAAAGATTCCTTAAATTAAATAAACACATTTCAATGTAGTATGATTTAATTAATATTTGCTTTTCATTGATTTGATTATTACAAACCAATTACTATATCCGTTCTATTTACAAATATTTGCATAGTAGAATTTGTAGATCGAGGAATATAATCATGGGATATACTTCGAAGTCATTGTTCAGGAACCTGTTTCCCAATATGCTTGATCACATGCAACTGAAATAATACATGCATTAATAATATCTTCCTATCATCGGGTGTTCCACAATCTTTCGTTTGATCTCCAAGGGATCAATGGTACCCTGCTGAGAATATATTCTGTTCCCTCCTGGTTCTACCAACACAGTGTAAGGCAATGCTCCTTCCCATTCTGGATCAATCGCTTCAATCAATGCATACTTGTCGTCTTTTTCGAAGATATAATTCTTCAGCGCAGCGTTCTTCTTTTCAAGGAATTTTAATGCCAGATCTTTTTGTTCGGGTCTATCGGCACTAATTGATATAAACTCAAAATCTCTCCCCTGATACATGCGATGTATTTCTATAAAATCCGGGAACTCCATTACACAAGGTCCACACCAGGTAGCCCATACATTGATCAAGCGAAGTTTTTCTGTATCATTTGCCAAAAGCTCTTGTATGCCAGCTTCACTGATCTCTTCAAGGGCAACTTCTTTCTCTGCCCATTCTTTTTCAACCTGCTCTTTGTAGCCCACTTTCCAGGCCCATTTCACTGAGCAACCAAAAGTTTTGGTTTTGGGAGTTTCTACGTCTTCGCCAGCAAATACCGCATCAATGGCAGAACGTAGATCCTCTGCGTTAGCTGTACCTGGCTTTTCAGATCCATCCAGTCTCCCTACATATCTAAGCTTACGATCTTTATCAAATACATAAGCATGAGGAGTAGCCACTGGTCCATATTGTAGCGATGCCGCGTGATCATCGCCATCGTATAGATAATCAAATGGAAAATTTTTATCCTCTGCACGAATGATCATATCTTCAAAGTCATCATCCAGATCTGTATATCCTAACTCTTCAGGTAATAACCCCCTTGGGCTATTTGGACTAATAGCAATCATCTCGAAGGACTGGTCCGAATAGTCATTATTAATCGATATCATTCGATCTTCATAAGCTTGTGCTGTGGGACAGTGATTACAGGTAAATATGATTACCAATACCTCTGCATCATATTCACTCAATTCATGAAAACGTCCATCTACCCCCGGAAGCCGAAAATCAGGAGCAGTAGCACCTATTTCTAGCGTAGCAACTTCCTGCTCTGGAACGGGTTGTGGACTAGCAACAAAGAAAGCTTCAGATTCTTCTACAGAAGTCTCATTTGTTGCCTGATCAGCAGTACGCTCAGATGTAGAGTTACATCCATTTGTCCCCCAAATGAGACAAATACTCAAACTTAGTATATAATAAAATGTGAATTTCTTTGACATATGTATTCATTTTATACGAAAAGATACATAATTCACAGTTGACAATCAATTGAGAAAGAGGATGAGAGGGTGTATTTAGACGACGGATGGCAGGCGGCAGAATAGACGACGGACCACAGACGATAGACGACGGATGTTTAAAGCCCCTATCTAGTGGTTTTATTTCAGAATATATCAAATAGCAATACATCAATATAACCATTCTACAATGTTCACATTCACAATACAACTATATTCAGGGCAAACGCACTAAAATCATTAACAGCTGCTAATCAGTAGCTTAAGTTGATT
>CAZZEC010000090.1:0-23759 GCA_964652565.1 uncultured Bacteroidia bacterium | reverse complement strand
TATCTCTAAGACACTAACTTAGTTGCATGAATATTGTTTTAGTTTATTAATCCAGGCAAAATTTATAAATATATTTTTAAACCTCAATTAAGCAATTTGTTTGATGATTTCTTCTCAAAAAGGTGAAAACGTTCATAAATACGCTGAATTGTTGATTTAATACACTAATTTCGAAAACGATGAACATCTCAATAAAAATATATTTTTTTCTTTTGTTGATAGTAATAGCAGCGTGTACCTCAAAAACTCCAACAAGACAAAGTGATCAAGTTGAAACACAAGAGGAAATCGATTCTATATCTACAGAACAGCCCATTAACACACAGGACTTAAAAGGTAACATCAAAGATATATTATTATCTTACTACCAGGATCTTTCTAACGAAAGACTCTCAGAGGAAAAATACTTTGCAAATAACCTTGAATATTTCTTCGGTAAGACTGATGTTCCGAGAGAAGAGGTAGCTCAAAGTATAAAAAACGGATTTTCTGAGATAGAAGACCGAATCATACAACTGGATCTAGCTTCATTAACCGTAACACCTCTCAACGATGAGATTGTTGCAGAATTTTCAGGTCAGGTACAATTTAAAAGAACAAAGGAACAGACTGTTGTAAATGAGTCATTTTACAACCGAGTAACCTTTAATCAAGAATTACAGATCGTAAGATACGAATCTCTGGATTCACAACAAGCCACAGAACGCACATCCCCACAGAATCTCAGAGAGTCGTCTGATCCCTCAAATGCAGTAAAGGACTTTTTGGCTGCATGGAAAAAAGGCGACACAGAAAAAATCCAGTCTTATATATATGCTCAAACAGGATTCTACTATATTACACGTCCAGGAGCTATGGATGCTATTTACTCGGGTCAGGCATTTGATGAAGTATTTGAAAAAGCCTATACCTCCTGGACACCAGAATTACTTAGAAATGCCTCCTGCGATCCTCAACTCGAAGACTTACCAGAGTACGATTGTGAAAGTTTCTCAAAAACAGGTTGCTTCATTGCATCTGTTGATGATTACCAACGCGTTTCATACTTGATGAAAGTGTTAAAGGAAAATGATCTGGGAAAATTTCCCGTCAACGAGATTGATAAAGCTCGAGAAATTGAAGCTTACATTTCACATCAAGTTCTCATAACCAACTCAGCAATGTCAATGTGTTGGGGAAAAATTAATGATCAATGGTATATACTCGTATTGGACATTGCTAGTTATGATTGCTCTGCCTAGCATGCCAAACTAAAAGTTATACCAATATAATATTGTCTTGATTGTTTGATAATAAGAGATGTCAGCTATACTATTATTATCTAATAATCGCGATATCGCCATGTAATGTTCGTTCTCTCAATTTTCCGTTTTCTTTCATACTATACACAATTTCCCATTTGTAATAGCCTTCATTTACCGGTTGCCCATTTCTTCTTCCATCCCATTTTTGACGAATATTATGTGTCTTGTAAATGGCACCTTTCTCGTCATAGATTGTAAAAGTATATTCTGTTATCTCACATGGGCAATTAACCCTAAGTGCATCATTGATCCCATCGCCGTTAGGTGTAAAGGCATGGGGGACAAATATGGAACATTTTAGCGTAGATTTATTCTGACCGCTAACTATTTCGGATGAAGAAGCATTTTGCGAAAGGGTAAATTTTGGCGTAGAAGCAAGTAGTATTATCGTACCTATAAGCACCAAACCTTTCATAACTCGAATAGCTATATAAAACAATTATCCAAATATATAGATTCACTATATCAATGTTATGTTACCTAAACATAAACACGCAGAAATTATGGTTAATTGGTTACTAACCGTCGGAATTCAGTAATTATCGATATTTGGCTTTTTTCTAGGTACCTCATCCTTGTAACATTAATTGGAAAACTATCGTTTTTCATTTAAATTGATCGTCTGGGTAAATCGTTATTTTTATGACACGCAGTGCTTACAAACCTGCAATAGGACGCTTTCTTATTTCGGAACCTTTTATGAGTGATCAAAACTTCCAACGCAGTGTGGTACTTTTGGTTGAACATAGCCAAGAAGGAAGCCTGGGATTTGTAATCAGCAGACAATTAGATTTGACCCTAGATCAGTTAATTGAAGGGTTACCTAATTTTCAGGCTCCGGTATTTATGGGTGGACCTGTAGAGCAAAACACGCTCCACTATGTACACAGACTTGGTACAACCTTCCCCAACAGTCACGAAGTTTCCCGTGGAGTATTTTGGGGAGGTGATTTCGAAAAAGTCAAAGAACACATACAACTCAATCTCATTTCTGCTGAAGATATACTGTTTTTTGTCGGTTATTCGGGATGGGGACCAGGACAGCTTAATAATGAGCTTGAACAAAAATCCTGGATTGTCGCACCTGAAAATTCTAAATTCATTTTTCAAAATAATTATGATAATCTATGGAAGCAGGTCCTACAAAGTATGGGCCCTAAATATCAGATTATTTCCAACTATCCGCTTGACCCTAGATTAAATTAATCATGAAACATATTCATCACATTTTCTCTATTTTATTCCTTTCTTTCTTATGTACTTCCGAGCTCTATTCACAATCAGAACCAATCACCATAGAAGGTGAATTTACCAATTGTGAAACAGATTCTCTTACGTTGTACGGTGTAGATGGAACGATTCTCAAGCCTCTTACATCTATTCCTCTCAACTCATCTTCTGGTACATTTGCGTTTAGCCTTTCCTTTGATCGATTGCCCGAAGGAATGTATGTAATCGGGCAAAATCCTCCTAAAAGCCCAAAGAGTTTTCTAATGAATGATCAGACTCAATTGAAACTCACTGGAAATTGTAATGATATTCAAGCAGCTTCAATATGGAAGTCTCCACTGAACAAAGATTGGGGAATCGTGCAAGCTCAATTACAATCGCTACAATCTACAAGTAGACAATTAACACAAGCTTATTACAGAGCTTCGGAAGAACAACTCGCTGAGATCACCCTACAACTAAAAGAAAACGACGCTGATCAATTACGATTATTAGATTCACTTCGTACATCCAACGCGCTATTGGCTACATTAGTGGCTCCTTATACCTATCTGTCATATGCAAATAACGGAGAAGACTATGTGGATGAAATAGATTATTTTGCCAAAAGTTTTTTTACACACACCAACTTAGCAAGCCCAATATACAACCGAATTCCCACCCTCTTTCAGGCGTTCCAAACTTATGCCTATTCTCTGGGAGGTCAAATACAAGACATTTCTAGCCTCACTAATTATACTGACAACTGGCTCAATGCCATTAAGAAGCCTTCTCCCGCTCATGCGTCTGCGCTTATGGGATTGGTCAACGGTTTTCAAAATAACAACGCAGATGCCTTTTCACACTATGCGAAAATATATCTATCACTTTATCCTACCAGAAACCCCCAAGAGTCTCTTAGACTTCAACAACAAATACAATCCTTACAAGCACAGCTCATAGGGAACGTTGCTCCTGAAATATCACTCCCTAACCCGGAAGGAGATACCATCAATCTCAGCGACCTCCGCGGTAAGATCGTGTTAATAGACTTCTGGGCAGGGTGGTGTGGGCCGTGCAGAAGAGAAAATCCGAACGTGGTTAGACTCTATGAAAAATATAAGGATCAAGGGTTTGAAATTCTTGGAGTAAGTTTGGATAGAGATAGAGCAAGTTGGACAAGGGCTATCGAGCAGGACAAACTTACATGGCTACATGTCAGTGATTTACAATATTTCCAAGGCATCGCAGCCCGTACTTATGGGGTGAATGCCATCCCTCATACTGTACTCATAGATGCAGAAGGAAAAATAATTGCCAAGAAATTGCGAGGTAGGCAATTGGAGAGAAAGCTTGAAGAACTGTTTGGAAGCTAATTGATATATTTTTTACCCCAACACATCATATAACCAAATTATAAATTTAGAGGAAGAAATTTCCTATTTCTTCCTCTAAACGCAATTGTTTCTTTTTTTCATATCAGCAAGTAAAATGACAATAACCATTACAAGGCCTCAGTAACACATTACTAATTCAAGTACTACAAAATGTTAGCTCTAAGAATCGATCATGCCCTGGCTGAAGTAGTGGGTTGTTCCAGTTCTTCAGGAAGCTTTACGCTGTATATAATTTTTCTAACGGTGTCGAACTGAAGGTAGGGATATTCTTCCAGGATTAAATCTATAGAATCAGCTGCTCGCATCCCTGAGTCTCTTAACTCAAGATACCTACGCTTGATCTGAAAATCTCTTATCACTTTTTGATTGAGAAGGTTGAGCTGAACGAGCGTATCATACAACTCATCAGATACAATTTGACGAATCGGATTTACCATAATTAGGTCGTTAAATTATTAATCATACTTAATCAGGTAAATTTGCTTCATATATTTTTTTAATTGATCAAAGGTTGATACCAAGTGTTAAGGCTACGGAGTTACTGATCTTTTCACTTACCAGCGTAGGTGAAAAAATGGTCTCTGAACCTGCGTAGGGAGAGAACTTGTCCATTTGCCGCTGGTTTACCCAACTAACGTCTACAAAGTAACTTGGTTGCCTGATTCCTATTCCCAAAGAAAACGATAATCTATTGGCATCTAACTCATTAATTCTATTAAGATCTTCAAAATCTTGATACTGAGAACCCAGTTGTGATAAGGGAGATGTGTAGAGTGCTACTCCCGCACGAACCCTTAATGGATCGGTCCTAAACTCGCCCCCTAGCCTATAATTTACCGATAATTGGAATAGATCTTCAATGTTCCTGTTTTCTATATCGAAAGAATAAAAATTCGGATCTGAAATGGAAAGATCCGAGCTCAATTCGGATCCCGCATAATCAACTATCTCTATATCTGCACTCACAAATCCCTTTTTCTGAATGAGGTACATCAGTCCTACCGTAAGTCGATAGGGAGTAGTAAGATTATACGTAAATGTACCATCAGCTAGTGCAACAGATATGGTTGTATCATTCCCCGTAAATATACTGCTATGCTCATGTGTAAGCTGCGTATCATCCTCATCAAATATATCCTCCAAAGAATAAAAGGTAGGAGATTGAAATGACAACCCTATTCTAAATTCATCCACAGGTCTGAGGATGATTCCAATGCTACCATTAATACCTGTTCCCCTTGTCGAAAAGTTATTATCAAAAATCAACCGCTCCATCGGAAAATCCAATTGTTGACTAGGGTCATCCTGATAGAAATTATGAACCTCATTCACATCCTCCTCAATGAGCGCAAAGTCTCTATCGTATCTAATGGATCGGATTCCTACTGAACCCCCTATATAAAACTTGTCATCAATATTTCCAGCCAGACTGATAAACCATTCATTAGTTCGACCAGCTTCTATTATTTGAACAGACTGATCTATATTCCCTCCGTTAACAGCAGGAAAATACTCATCCTCACTCCCGGCAATGGGGTTAATAGCAAATGCATCCCAGGCTAACACAGCCAGCGGATCTCCATCTCCATCAAACAATTGATTAACTGAAGTCCCGAACGCTCTACTCGCAAACAGGTCACTAATAGAGCTCAAGTCATTAAATCCCGAAGCATTAACTTCACGGTAAAAGTTCTCAATTTGATTGTATCCAAATGCAAACGTAAAAGATTTCAGTCCTTTCTCAACTCTCTGTCGTTCTCTTCCATATCCTATATATCTAGGATTGCTAAATACGAACCCAAATCCTCCTACTCTGAAATCTGTCTCCTGGCCTTCTCCTCCTCTGTCGAGATAATCCGCGTTATTCTGAATTGCTCTAAATACAGGAGTGATTGTAAACTCAGAACGACGATATAAACCGAGACCGGCAGGATTTAAATAAGCAGATGAAATATCGGCTCCAACCGCTGAGAAAGCTCCTCCAGCCCCAAGTGAACGGGCTGATCCCGTTATACTCGTCTGGGAAAACAACAACGCCTCCATTTCACTCTGTGCTTGTACTACACTTAAAAGAGCAATATTCAAATATAATATTGCCTGAAATACTTTGAATCTCATTGCGAAATAAAATCCGTTCATTTAAAATATAACCTATAATTTATGGTCACTGTTTAATAAAACAAGTATTCTTTCAATGTGAATGTAAGAAAAAAGGGCGAATCATTGTTCGCCCTTTGTATATCTGTGTATGATAATCGATCTATTGTGGTCTTCTTCTCGAAGACGAGGAAGAACTAGAAGGTCTGCTACTACTTCTGCTAGAACTCGAACTAGGTCTACTATAGCTAGGTCTACTGGAGCTCGAACTAGGTCTTCTATTATAGCTAGGTGATGATTGCCTTCTTGTATTTGAAGAAGGTCTTCTAATCGTACTAGGCCTTGAAGACGGTCTTCGGTTTATCGTACTGTTTCTATCCCTATTCACAGAAGAACTAGGTCTTCGGTAAGTATTTCTATTAGAAGAAGTACCTACTCTACTATTTCTGTTTCTTGTAGATACATTACTTGATCTTCTTCTTTCATAATCGGCAGCCCTTGAACTTAACCTCCTGCGATAATCGCTGTTTACCCTTGCATTCTTTTCAGTAGTTGTCTTAGGAGTTAAATACGTATTGGGACGCCTTGCAGAGGATGTACTTGTAACAGTAGAAGGTCTCGCTACCCTCTGAGTATTTTGTGTTCTTCCTTGATAGTTTGTTTGAGATACCAAGGAGGTAGTAGATGCTCTACGAGTAACATTGTAAGTTCTCCAGTTTGCAGATGATACAAATGCACCAGGAGGGCATCCATTCCATGCATACGCAAATCCGTCATAAAAACCTGCATTAAAGCCCCATGGACTTCCAAATCCCACTCCTCTGTATCCGAAAAATGGATCAAATCCATAGTAACTCCTTACCCAGGGATTGTAATAGTTGAATGAATTGAACGCACCAAACCGATTGAAAGCAAATGGACTTGCAAAAGGGCTTAAGAAAGGATCCCCAAATCCAAATGCGACACTGGCACCAAATCTTGGACGTGTCCAGCTATACCATCCACGATTGTACCAGCTGTCCCATACAGGTGTATTGATTACGTAATACAGGTCATTGGTAAAAAATGGATCGTAATATCTCCAGGAATTGTAATTAGGCTGATTGAAACGACGCAACCTACGAGAATAATAAAAATCATCTTCATCGTAGATATCTCCATATCGGGACGCCTCGTAATCATATTGTCTACTGTAATTGTTATTGGAGTTCCTGGTAGTGGCAACGGTCGATGCATCTTCCGTATAATCACTGCTGGAATAATAAATGTCATCGTATTCACTGGTAGCTACATCTCTTGTAGAAGAGCACGAAGCAAATACGACTGCTATCATTCCCCACAGTGCTAGCCAACTAATCTTTGCAGCAGTATTATTCATTAAAGTGTTCATCATTTCTTAAACTATTTATACAAATATACGTAAAGTTTTCGGAGAATCTTTATAGATAAAATTTGTCTGTATCATCTAATCTTTTCTTCATTCTTACCTATAATATACTAATTCTCTTGACAAGTGTTACGATCTCTACATTTCAAGTTCTGTGGTCGTGTTGAAAAAATTATCAATCGTGCGTTTACTTTTGACTGAAGGTTGTATTACTCCAGGCTTACATATAATTTTGCAAGCCTAACGATCATTCAATGGCAAAAGTCCAAAAACTAACTACCAGATCCGACAACTATTCCGAGTGGTATAATGAATTGGTAAAGAAAGCAGATCTGGCTGAAAACTCAGAAGTACGAGGCTGTATGGTCATTAAACCTTATGGGTTTGCGATTTGGGAGAGAATGCAACGAATCCTCGATGAAAAATTTAAAGCTACAGGTCATGTAAACGCTTACTTCCCACTTTTTATCCCCAAATCATTTCTCAGCAAGGAAGCTGATCACGTAGAGGGTTTTGCTAAAGAATGTGCAGTAGTTACTCATTATCGTCTTAAAAATGACCCTGATGGCAAAGGAGTAATTGTCGATCCAGAAGCGAAACTAGAGGAAGAATTGATTGTAAGACCTACTTCCGAAACCATTATTTGGAGTACTTATCGAAATTGGATACAATCCTACAGAGATCTTCCGCTTTTGATCAACCAATGGGCAAACGTTGTAAGATGGGAATTGAGAACTCGAATGTTTTTACGTACCGCAGAATTTCTCTGGCAGGAAGGTCATACTGCACATGCAACCAAGGATGAAGCAATCTCCGAAACCGAGCAAATGCTGGAAGTTTATGCACATTTCGCTGAAAATACCTTAGCAATCCCTGTAATCAAAGGTGTTAAATCGGAAAACGAGCGATTTGCCGGCGCAGAGGAAACGTATACTATTGAAACATTGATGCAGGACGCCAGAGCTCTGCAAGCTGGAACCTCTCATTTTTTGGGTCAAAATTTTGCCAAGGCTTTTAATGTAACTTTTGCTACTCAAGATAATAAGGAAGAATATGTATGGGCGACATCATGGGGGGTAAGTACGCGTCTTATGGGAGCATTGATCATGTCCCACAGTGATGATAATGGCCTTATTCTTCCACCTGAAATAGCTCCTATACAAGTAGTCATAATACCCATTGGTCGCAAACCCGCAGAGCGCGCACCTGTACTGGAGAAAGTCAATGAAATAGCCCAAGCGCTGCGCTCAGCAGGGATCAGGGTAAAAATAGATGATGATGACACCAAAAGCCCAGGGTGGAAGTATGCTGAATGGGAATTAAAAGGAGTACCACTCAGGCTGACCTTAGGCCCCAGAGATATTGCAAACAATAAAATTGAAATTGCCCGAAGGGATCTGGCTTCTAAAGAAGTAATTGACATTCCTCCAGATTTCACAGCTCATATTCAAACCCTACTAGGTGAAGTACAGCAGCAGATATTCCAAAAGGCAATTGATTTCAGGTCAGAACATACCCATTATGTAGACACATGGGAGGAATTTACCCAACAAATTGAACAACCCTACCCAGGATTTATCTATGCGCATTGGGATGGAACGTCTGAAACAGAAGAAAAAATCAAAGAAGAGACAAAGGCTACCATCCGATGTATCCCACTAGATAACCCTCAAGAAAAAGGAACATGTGTCTACTCGCAAAAGCCTTCCAGTCAACGTGTGTTATTTGCCAAGGCTTACTAATATATCATCAGTAGATATCAGCTATAGATTTTTCTCTTTGGTGCTTCAACCCAGGATATGCTTCGAGTCCCTTTGCCAGACAGGTAATAGCAGCCTGAAGATCATCTTCTTGTAATACATAAGCAATTCTTACCTGATCCTTTCCAGCACCTGGTGTGTTGTAAAAGCCAGCCCCGGGAGCCATCATAACTGTAGACCGATCATATTGAAAATCAGTTAGCATCCACTGACAGAAAGCTTCTGCGTCATCCACGGGTAATCTTACCATGGCATAGAAAGCTCCAGCCACGGGGGGACAATACACTCCTGGAATCTTATTCAACTGATCAATAAGTATATTTCTCCTTCCTATATATTCCTCTACTATACGGTCAAAATAAGTATCTGGGAGTTGGTATAACGCCTGAGCACCTAACTGATCCAAGGTAGGAGATGCCAATCTGATTTGAGCGAGCTTCATCACTGCTTCCATCACAGCCTTGTTTCTCGAAATGATACAGCCAATTCTCGCCCCGCAGGCTGAAAACCTTTTTGATATGGAATCTACTAAGATTACATGTTCTTCTGCATCGGATAAATTCAACACTGAAAAATGCGATTCATTTCCATATACAAATTCTCTGTATACTTCATCTGCTAATAAAAATAAATTGTGCTCAATGACTAATTGCTCAAGCTTTCTCAGTCCGGATTCCGGATACAGTGATCCCGTGGGATTTCCCGGATTACAAACCAGAATAGCTTTGGTTTTAGGGGTAATTGCCCGTTCGAAAGCCTCAGGGTTAGGCAACCTAAACCCCTCTTCAATGTATGTAGGAATAGAAACTACTTTTGCACCTGCGGCAATAAACAGACTGACATAGTTTGCATAAAAGGGTTCTGGAATAATGATCTCATCACCAGGATTAATAATGGATCCCGCCAGAAAGTTCAAGGCCTCTGATGCACCTGTTGTCACGATTATATCTTCCAAGTTGAGTCCATGTCCATTTTTATGATAGTATGCCTGAATAGCTTCTCGAAGTGACTTCAAACCTGCCGAATGGCTGTAAGCCAAGACATCTATATCTGCCTTTTGAATGGCATCCCAGAAAACTTGTGGAGTAGGCAAATCCGGTTGACCAATATTGAGATGAAATACATGAATTCCCCTGGATTTTGCCTGATCTGCATAAGCCACCAGTTTACGTATGGGAGAAGCGGGGATCATACCAGCTCTATGAGACAATTTCAACATAACCTATCAAATTTTCAAAAGTCGTCAAAGCTAAGGTTTTTTTGCTAAAAACATCTAATCTATACCTTCCTCATAGGGTGAACGCACCAAATTTCATACATAATTCATTATTAATGGGTTGTGATTAAAATATTTATGCATTGGATCAATGTAAGCTTCTGATTAGTAGCTATTAATAATTTTAGTGCGTTTGCCCTGTCTTGCTCAAGAAGACATCGGTTTTCCAGGTTAGAATGTTAGTTATGTGGTAAACAACATATAATTGATCTCCGATTATCTACATCTCCTTACATATACTGAGAACATACTGTTTTACCGTAAAAAATACACTTTTCTACAACTTGTATATTTTACAATTATCTCATAAATCGAAGAGCAGTCCTTTATCTTTGTAAATAATTTCTGGAAATTATTGATGCAAGTGTTCAACTTACCCAAACAATCAACGTAAACATGCACACTTAGTATCCAATTATCGATTTTATTACATACAAGTACATACAAATAATTTGAAAAACGGTAAATGTCTTGTATATTTTTGGAAAAGGTAATCACCATTATTGAATCATGGCAGGTCAAACCGACACAATTAAAGATACCAGTAGGATTATACTGTTTAGCGTAGGCATCATTGTTTTAACTGCAATGGTATTTTTTGCATATAGATATTTTAATGAGAAGCGGATCAACGATGACAATCAAGCGAAGATAGAATCTTTAAATAATGAGATTCTGGCGTTGGAAGAAAAAATTCTCAACTTTGAGGTTACGATCGAAGATCAGAATATGAAGCTGGCCGAAAAAACCCGAGAATTAGGGGAGAAAGATGCTCAAATCGAAGATCTTCTCAATCAATTAAACAACGCTCGTTCTCAAAATACAAATTATGAGGGTAAGATTCGACAACTAGAGGAGCGGCTCAAACAAATGCAGCGTTTTGTCAATCAGTATAAGGAACAAATTGCCACCCTGGAAGAACAGAATCAGCAACTCGAAACTCAAGTAGCTGATTTAACGGCTAGTGAAGAACAACTTGAAGAATCATTTACTGAACTTCAAAGTTATAATCAAGAAACGGAACAAAAATTAGAAGAAACTATAAAGGTCGCATCCGTTTTACAGACATCTGATTATAAGATATACAATATTAAAAAGAATGATAAGGTGCAGTCGCTCAAGGAAAGCTACAGGAGAGGGGCTGTACACAAATTCAATGTGTGTTTTAATATCAGAGAAAATCTCGTTGCGGAACCAGGTTCCAGACAAATATTCCTGGTTGTAGAGAATCCAGATGGTTCTATCAATACCAATTATGAAGATGGTCTGAGTGGAAACTTTATGTATGAAGGGATCGAGAAAGAATATTCTTCATTTACCACTTTTGACTATTCCAGATTAATGCAAGAGGTTTGTGTCTCTTATATTCCTACCAGCAACGAAAAGAAGATCCAGAAAGGAACTTACTATGTGAACGTTTACTGTGAAGGGAACCTTATTGGTCAAAGTAGTGTTGAAGTAAAGTAGTTTTCTCAAACAAACGTGAGTTGTAGAATAACTAAAATTTTATCTCTTCCCCCTGGCTGTTAAAATACCTGACAGTGGTAAATGGAATAGAATTATCTGATTCGATTTTCACCCAGCGGAAATATTCTCTAAACCACCTCATTTGATAGCTTTTTAATTTTCCCTGTTTCAGATAGGCGCCAACATAGGGATTTACTTGAATCGTAAGCTTTCGCTCTTTGTTTTGTCGAATGAGAAAGTCCACATTGTTACTTATCTCATCTGCGATGAGAATAGAGGCCTGAATTTTACCAGAACCATTACAAGAAGGACAAACTTCACTCGTGTTTATATCAAGCTGAGGACGCACGCGCTGTCTGGTAATCTGAACCAATCCAAAGCGACTCATGGGAAGTATAGCATGCTTCGCACGATCAGCTTTCATGGCATTCCGCAAGTGTTCATTGAGAACTTTTTTATTTTCGGCTTTTTTGAGGTCAATAAAGTCAATAACGATTATCCCCCCCATATCCCTTAATCTCAATTGCCGGGCAATTTCTTCTGCGGCATCCATATTCACCTTTAATGCAGTTTCTTCCAGCGTTTGATTTTTCAGGTTTTTACTCCCACTATTTACATCTATAACATGCATCGCCTCAGTATGCTCGATTACCAGATAGCTACCATTAATCAAAGATACTACTTTACCAAATGAGGCTTTTATCTGCTTCTCAAGCCCCATCTGTTGAAATAGGGGGATCTTACCCTTATGAAACTTGAGCATCCTTTTGTGTTCGGGCTGATAGGTTTTCAAATAATCCTCTAATTCATTAAAGGCATTTTGGTCATCTGTATAGATATTATCAAACCCTTGGCTAAGCATATCCCTGAGTATGCTCGTAGTCCGATTATTTTCGCTAAGTACTTTATGTGGGGGTTTCGAATTTCGCAGCATAACCGTCATCCGTTTCCATTTTTCAAGGATATCGGCAATATCTTTCCCAAGAGATGCAGCGTCTTTTCCCTCTGCAGCAGTTCTCACGATGATCCCGTAATTTTTAGGGCATAGACTTTCAGCAAGTACGCGTAGGCGTCTTCTTTCTTTACTTCCCCTAATCTTCTTGGAGATAGAGGTTGCAGACGAAAAGGGGACTAATACTACATATTGCCCTGGTAAAGATATCTCACTGGAAAGTCTGGGACCCTTGGTAGATATGGGTTCTTTAACAACTTGTACCAAAACCTCTTGATTGGGTTTTAGCACTTCTGACATTTTACCGTTTTTATTTATATCCGGTAAAGGAGTGATGTTTTCCAGTAAAGAATCAGGACTATACTTCGAGGATCGTGTAGCTCGTAGATATTTTAATAATGAGCGTACTTGAGGCCCAAGATCAAAATAATGTAAAAATGCGTCTCTTGGATGACCGACATCAACAAAAGCTGCATTCAATCCAGTGACAATCTTACGTACTCTTCCAAGAAACAGATCGCCCACAGAAAATTCTTCTGTAAGCATTTCATGGTGGAGTTCTACGATCTTCCCATTTTGGAGAATAGCGATCCTCAGTCCCTCTTCACTTTTACTTACTACTAATTCATTCACATACTTAGAAATTAGTAAATGATTATTTATCCTCTAAGAATGAGGTGTATATGACACCGATGATAAATAACAGAACACTAGAAGATAGCAGGTTGGATCTGAGGTATTGGTAAGCAATTCCGTCCTAATTATTTTTTCTTCTTATGTCGGTTTTTTCTCAATCGCTTCTTACGCTTATGCGTAGCAATCTTATGTCTTTTTCTTTTTTTACCGCAAGGCATACTAATTAATTTATTTGATTAAGTAATACATTAGCAGCTTGCCTAAGGTTGGGGTCAGGAGTCTGTTGGATCACACGTTGTAGATTCTGCCGCGCAGAGTCGACATTGCCCAGTTGATACTGAGACCTAGCCAATTCATATAGGGCAGGATAATTTTCAGGATCCAGAGAAACAACTTTTTCAAATCTTTGAACAGCTTTGTCAAACTGACCAGTTTGTACAGAGAATACTCCGAGTTGGAAGCTTGCTTCCACATTATCGGGATTTATATCCAATACCTTCCTGATCGTCATGATCCCTTGCATACTCATCTGCGGTATACCCGATTGTGCGTAAGCAAGCCCTAAGGCTAATAACGCTCGCTCGTTTTCTGGTTGTTTGTCAATGACTTGTTCGAGATAATTTATGCTTCTCTGAGCATATGTACGTCTTAACGCTGTATCCTGTTGAACATATGGTAAGTTTAAAGACTTCTGACTCAACTCACCTGCAAGCAATATATTTTTAAAAGAACTATCCAGGCTGACCAATTGGTCAGCATAGTCTGCTGCATACGCAAACCTTTTTCTGGCCTGCAAATTTACAATAATTGAGTCTAATATCCTTATTTTTTTTGAACCTTTTACAAGATTCAATGAATCTATCCATGAATTGAGCATTGGTTCAGGCGCTAATGGCGGCAAATTAGAGCTGGATGAGGTAGCAGTGGAAGTTGTACTACGCAACTGAACCTCTGTCGAACTATCCAAATTGGTCTTATTGGCGAAAAAGAGTAGCGCAGTGATTATTAAACCAATTCCTATCACTGATGCCCTCAACCAGCTTTCTTTAGTCATTGTAAATGAAATCTTTAGTTTAGATGATCTTCATCGACGGCTTTGACTACTTCAACAAACTTCTTAGAAGGTTTAAAGCTGGGAACATGGTGCGCAGGAATGACTACGGACTCATTTTTCGATATGATCCTACCAATTTTAGCCTTTCTGTGCTTGATAACGAAACTCCCAAAACCTCTAATGTAAACATTTTCTCCCTCTGATAAAGAATTTTTCACGACCGTAAAAAAACCTTCAAGAGAGGCAGCGACATCGGACTTATCTATTCCGGTCCTTTGCGAAATTTCAAATATAACTTCTGCCTTAGTCACAATAAATTAAATTTGATACTTAAAAATAATAATAACCCAAACATTCAACTAATAATGTGCACCTCAAAATTAAGAGAATCAAGTGAATAACAAAATTTTTATCATTAAAAAGCAAAAAAACCTCATTTAAGATTTATTTTATCTCTCCATAATTGATAGATTTTGATTAACATGAATGATATTGGTGAAAAAATAGTTCAATGGTACCGAATAAACGGAAGGGTAATGCCGTGGCGAGACAGTAGAAATCCCTATAAAATATGGATCGCAGAAATAATATTTCAACAAACGAGAATTGCTCAGGGACTGGAATATTATTATCGTTTTGTAGAACGGTTCCCGAATATTCAATCACTTGCTGAAGCTCAGGTAGATGAGGTCCTCAAATATTGGGAAGGGCTAGGCTATTACAGTAGAGCAAGAAATCTACATATTACAGCCAAACAGATTGTCTATGAAATGGAGGGTAATTTCCCGGAAGATTATCAAGCATTACTTTCCCTCAAGGGGATTGGACCTTATACAGCAAGAGCTATTGGCTCTTTTGCATTTGACAACTCTGTGGGCGTATTAGATGGCAATGTACTAAGGGTGATGAGTAGGGTAACTGGTGAATTTGAACCGGTAAATCAAGCTAAAACGAGAAATAAACTTCAAGCAGTAATAGATTCATGGGTAGAGGGAATCGATTCTCGTTCATTCAATCATGGGATGATGGATCTGGGGGCTACAATTTGTACTCCCACTAAGCCAGGATGCCTAATTTGCCCATTAATGGAAGATTGTATAGCACATCGCGAAGGACTTACTCAAGTGTTACCGCAGAAAAAAAAGACCCTTAGAAGAACAATTCGTTTCTTTTATTTTTTTCTTGTATATGATCCCCAACAGCAAATAGCGATCAGGCAGCGTCCCAATAAAGGATTATGGGGTGGGCTGTGGGAAATCCCTAATTTTGAACAAGACGAATCTGAATGGAATATACATCCTTCCTTTTCCAATACAGTTTTTTGTGGATCTATGAAACATGTTTTCACACATTTCGATATGATGATTAAGGTTTTCAAAATTCAACACAATGACTTTCCTTCGACTGCAGATTATCAGTTTATATCTAAGGATAAAATTCGTAATTTTGCGTTTTCAAGAGCAGTATTGAATATTTTTGATGCTTACCTCGAAGAGTCGTTTTGATAGTGTCAATTAGCATTTAGGAGATGATATATGGCAAAATATGGATTGAATAAGGTAACGCTCATAGGCAATCTAGGTAAAGATCCCGAATTAAGATATACCGACCAGGGTATTCCCGTTGCTAATTTGTTTTTGGCTTGTACAGAAAGCTACAGGGATAGAGAGGGAAATTACCAGGATAGAACAGATTGGGTAAATGTTACACTCTGGCGTAGCCAGGCGGAAATTGCAGGTAAATACTGTCGCAGAGGTTCAACAATTTGTATTGAAGGTAGACTAAAAACCAGTTCTTATGAGACTTCACAAGGTGAAAAACGCAGTAAGACAGAGGTAGAAGGATACCGCATTATTTTACTGGATTCTTCACCTACTCATCAAAATCGTACGGGGAATACAACTTCACTGAATCAACCTCTGGCAAATAGTCAACAGTCAACCCATGTAGAGGATGCAGCAACATCAACTCAAGACATGCAGGATTCAGATGATTTACCCTTTTGAACAAATTGTAAATGAAGTATTTATTAGTTTTTTCAACCTAATTTGCTAATCGTGGACCCAGAACCTGGGAGTTTGAATACTCTGATTTCTATTCTATTTCAAATATTCGTCGAGCCATATATTTTATGGTATCTATTGGCATTTGTCTTGCTATTGGGTTTATCATTTTTTGTATCCGGTGCGGAAGCGGCCTTTTTCTCCCTTTCACGTGCCGAACTCTCAACCTTTCGCGAAGATACAAACACTCCCACCTCTCAACGCATTTGTCGCTTGATGAAACAGGAAAGGAAGCTTCTTGCCACCATACTCATCGCCAATAATTTTGCGAATGTAGGAGCAATTATCGTCGCCACATATATGCTCAATTATTTAGAGAATGTGTATGTAGCGCAGTCAAATTATGAGATTAATGAACAACTTCAATGGGTACTTGAAGTGGTTTTAATCACTGGCATTCTCTTGCTATTTGGCGAAATTGTCCCCAAAGTGTTTGCTACTAAAAATCGATTGAGGTACGTAAAAGCACTATCTCGACCCATGGATATACTGGTACGATTCTTTGATCTCCCTTCCAGATGGCTTATTTCCCTCAATAGTTCTATTGAACGATCCATACACCGACGCATTCAGCGCACTGAGTCAAATGCTTCCCTGGATGATTTAAGACATGCTATTAACCTTACAGCTACACGAGAAGAACATAAAGAGGAAAAAGATATACTTAAAGGGATTGTTAACTTTAGCAACATACCCGTAAAAAGTATTATGCGTGCTCGTGTAGATGTTAAGGCTATTGAAGTCAATATTCTGTTTGAGGAACTGGTAGATTTTATTCAACAGCACAACTTTTCACGGCTCCCTGTCTATGAAGAAAGCCTGGATTATGTTAAAGGTATACTACATGTTAAAGATATTCTTCCCTTCCTCAGTACACACCCTCATCAATTAGAACTGAAAAATATATTGAGAGAGGTTCATTTCGTTCCTGAAACCAAGAAGATTGACGTCTTACTTGAGGAATTTAAGGCAAAAAGATCTCACATGGCCGTCGTGGTTGACGAGTTTGGCGGTACAGCAGGCATTGTGACGCTGGAGGATGTTATCGAAGAAATATTTGGAGAAATCAGTGATGAATTTGATAGTGAAGATTGGGTATATAGCAAAATCTCCGATGATACCTATATTTTTGAAGGACGCATTTCACTTATCGATGTCAAGCGGATTTTGGAACTTGAGGATGAGGTCTTTGAAGATGCAAGAGGGGATAATGATACGCTCGGTGGCTTGATTTTAGAACTACATGGTAAAATACCTACCCGAGGAGAAATAATACATTACAGAAACTTCGAACTGCATGTGGAAGGTGTTGGTAAACATAGAATTACACAAGTAAAAATGATTATACATACACCTGAGACTAACCAGATAGAAAATTCATAAATTTTTGAACTTACGCCTCCAAACAAAGGATAATTGACATTTTCTTATGAATATATTTAGAATTTTATCACTGAGTATTTTGCTTATATCCTTTTGTTCGTGTAAACAACAAAGTGCTCCCTACCCACGCCCCCTTGGTTTTCACAGAATTGATCTCCCCCAAACTTCAGAATATAATAGCTTCAATAGTGATATATGTCCCTTTAGCTTTGAATATCCAAAGGAAGGTGAAATAAGTAAGCAAAGTGATGATTCATGTTGGGTGGATATTTACTTTCCCGTCTATGATTGTAAGTGGCATATCACCTATCGCAATATTTCTTCAAGTAAGAACGCAAGGTTTGCTCACCAGGAAGAGCATAGAGGACTCATTTTCAAACACGGTAAACAAGCTTCCAACATTCAAACGAGCGAGATTGCTGCTGATAACGGATATGGAACATTGTATGAAGTATATGGAAATGTAGGTACGCCTGCGCAATTTTTTTATGGGGATAGCCTCGACCAGCATGTTGTTATGACATCCTTCTACTTTAACACTGCAACTAAAAACGATTCACTCCTCCCTATCATTAATTATATGAAAAAGGAATTAATACATATGGTAGAAACTATCGAATGGAATTGATTGTCAATAAATGATGTAATCTCATAATTATTTTTTAGAGAATTTATCTATCAACTCATTAAAACAATTAGATTTACTCTAAAACAAACTTATGGAACTACTTGGACACTGGTCAGATATTACTCCTCACCCTATTTCGGCTTTGAAACACGCTCATGAGCAGTATCATCATGCTGTACAATTTATAGCAATGGTCGGTAATTGTTTTCTCCCTCAACAGGACGATGATTCTCAAACCAATATGGAATGGTGGCCCGATCTTCAAGCTTTCGCAGGAAGAAGAATTCAAGCTTCCCGCAGCTTTCGACTGGTTCTGGAAACCCAGGATTTTCGTTTGGCCTGTTATGAAGATGCTCGTCATAGAAGAGAAACCTTATCCTTGCATGGTCTTACCCGTGAAGATGTCCTAAATTGGATTAAGAACATCATAAGAAGGAAAGGCTTGAATACGGAGAAACTGACCTATATTACACACTATCAGATACCTGACCATCCCCTCCAACACGGAGCAGCATTTGACATTCCTACCCAAAGTGCACAAGAGGTCTTGGCTACCTACCGCAGTAACGCAGAGCTTATCATATCTCAGTATGCAGCCAAATTTCGTACATCAAGTCCTATACGTATCTGGCCTCATCATTTTGACACAGGCAGCTTCATACCTCTTGCTAAAGCTGAGGCAGCGGTTACTCATGCAATAGGGATAGGTATGAATGCACCTGACACAAATGTTGATGAACATTACTTTTATGTCAATCACTTCCTAACAGACGAAAAGCCAGATTACAGCACGCAGTCTCCTTTTATTGGTTTGGGAGAATGGCACCAGGGTGATTGGAAAGGTGCATCACTCCGTATGTCATCTCTGGCAAGGATACCAACGCTAGAAGAACAGGCTCGTGAAATAAAAGTCTTCTTCGATCATGCAATTGTACAATCTACTCAATTCATAGGAAGACCCATTGATTGGGGATGAAACAGGGCAAACGCACCAAATTTTATAAATAATTCATTGTTAGTGATTATGATTAAAATATTTATACATTGGATCAATGTAAGCTACTGATTAGCAGCTATTAATGATTTTAGTGCGTTTGCCCTGGGAATGAAATGCTAATATTCTAACTCTGCCAAATCTCTGTATATTTCCAGATTATGGGAAAGCTCATATTCGTGTACTTCTTCAAATTCGTCCATATATTTTATCTGAGTAATAATTTGAGTCGGCTCATTGCGGTTTAGATAAACGGGAAATTTATCTATTAAAATGTTAAAGTATTTGTCAGGAGCCATGAATGGTATATTCTCAAAGATTTTTAACCCGGGAATATTACGTTTTCCACTGTGTCCCGTAAATCCAGGTTGGAACGAAATTTTTACCTGGAAAACAGGCTGATGACTTATGTTTTTCATGCGTAAGTACAATACTCCTTGTACTACTTCAAAATCAACGATTACTTTGTAAACCATATGAGCTGTAAATTTGTATAATACATAGACTGTTGCAGTTATACATACCTCAAAATATTCAATCCCTATCTGAATTATATATAACCATTTTCTTTTCATTGAATAAAAACACGACGCGTACTTAAATAAAAAACATACTTCGCAAGTACAAGTTTATGTATTATAAATGGTAAAATTTAAGATGAAGTATTACAGAATTGCTGTATCGATCACATTAGTCACCGTTAATCTTATACTTATGTCGTGCCACAAGGAATTGGTGGAGACATTATATGAGGAAGAAGAACAATCTTATCCTGTATATAGAGTTATTCCTCAAAAGCAATTATCAGGAGGAGATCCACAAAAGGGATATGAATACCTCATATATGGAGATTACATGGGAACAGGCATCCCTTATCAGACATTTAAAAAGGTATTGAATAAGCAACTGAAGCGTTTGGTAGGCGATGATGATGGCAAAGTGCTAGACAGAACAGGCATTAATGAAGATATTCCATTTTCGCATACTGCGTTTACCTCTCCATCTGGAGCTAAAGTAGTAAATGGAAACTGTTTTTCTTGTCATGCTTCGCACTTTAACGGGGAAGTTGTCCTGGGAATGGGAAATACATTTGCAAACTATCGCCACAATTTCAAGCTTCCCATGCTTGCCATGAACACCTTAATGCGTATTAAATACGATAAAGATTCTCCCGAATGGCAATCCTATGAACCATCTTTACCTATCGTAAAAGCATTATCCAGCAGAACATCCTCTCCCAATATTGGGATGAACCCTGCTGCGCGAACTGCAGAAGTATCGGGATTATTGAGAAACCCGGAAGATCTTACGATTGTAGATGAGCCTGTAGATACTTTTGAAATGGCTCCCTTAAATATTGCTACAGATGTCCCTCCACTGTGGCATGTAAAGAAGAAAGAAGCACTATATTATACAGCTTTGGGTCGTGGGGACTTCACAAAACTGTTGATGCAGATTACCTTAGCAGGGATAACAGACACAACTCATGCTCGAGATGTACAGCAAAACTTCATCGATGTACTTGCCTGGATTAATGAACTGGAACCCCCAAAGTATCCGTATGATATTGACACTAAATTGGCTGCGAAGGGTAAGACCATTTTTAATAATGAATGTAAAAAATGCCATGGCACTTATGGAGATAATCCGACTTACCCAAATAAAGTTGTCCCTTTACATGAAATTCAAACCGACCCGGCATATGCCAGAGCTACCATGATGTCTCACTTCGTGGATTGGTACAACCAGAGCTGGTATGCTACCTCAGAACCTCAATCGGAAGTCAAACCTTCCGAAGGGTATATCGCTCCTCCCTTGGACGGTATCTGGGCTACTGCGCCTTACCTCCACAATGGATCAATTCCTACTTTGGAAGACTTATTAAACAGTAAACAGCGACCTTTGTATTGGCAGAGATCAGGAGAATATGAAGATTACGACTTTCAGCGAGTGGGATGGAATTATAAGCGGAAAAATAATGGGGGAGGTAAATGGACATATAATACCACAGAATGGGGTTCTAGTAATACCGGCCACTATTTTGGGGATGAATTATCTGATAAAGAAAGAACAGCAGTGATAGAATATTTGAAGACGCTGTAGGCGGATCAGGGAAAGTTACTTATTTCGTGTTAACAGGGTTACAGATTACTTTCTCTTATATTTTTTGAAGGTAAATTGTTCATGGTCAGCATCTTCAACAACTTCCCATTGGGATACATCAAATTCTGGAAAGTAGGTAATGCCCGTATAATCTCCTTTGATGTATGACAGGTACATAAAGTCAGCATGTGTCAGTGCTTGTTGGTAGATAGAAGCACCACCCGCGACGAATATCTGCTCATCAAACCTCTTTGCATACTCCAATGATGCCTCCAGACTAGAAAATACTTGATACGCATCACTTTTTGGATAGCTCCTACTTATTACCAAGACTCTGGCCACGTCCAAATCATTCCCGAAAATTTCATAGGTCTTTCTCCCCATAATCACCGTTTGCCCCTTAACAAAATGTAGATATTGCTGATACTCTTCTGGGATATTCCAGGGCATACCATTTTGGATTCCAATGACGCGGTCGTCGGACATGGCAGAAATGATGATGATGGAGGGATTGGGCATGTATTAGGTATTGGGGTATTGCTGAATTGATGTATTGCTAATCTGTCGTCAGTGGTCTGTCGTCTGAGTATCTCGTCTGTCGTCAGTGGTCTAAGTAGTATCTCGTCCGTCGTCCTTCGTCTGTTGTCTAAGTATCTCGTCTGTCGTCTAAGTATGGCCTATACATGCATCATACAGGTCGAATCTGTGCTTCTTTTACCCTTATCCACGCCTTGGACTCCCCTTGAAAATTTTTGAAGGTAACTACATATTCTTCCGTTTCCTCATCAACTTGAGTAATCTTCCCGACATCTCCCTTTTTAAGATCAAACTGTGCCATATCTTCTTTTAAGCTAACTAGTGCTTTGAGAGGTAACATTGATGTATTCATATTTGTAGAACGTATGGAGACCTACTATTGTTGATCTATTATATCAAAAAGCCACCAGTAGAGACTGATGGCCTTCAATAAGCTAATAATGGCGCGTATATCTTTGGTATATGAAATGAATCAGGGCTTGTAAAACAAAAATGATACAGCGTAATTATCTTCACAACCCTGGCAAGGTTCCCCATCCAATACATTTGTAGGAAGTTCATATACCTTGACAAATAACGTTGGTTTACCATCTTTGATTCCAGCACCTGCGGTTACAATATTCCCATCTCCTGAAATGGAAGCTATTACTGTTCCTACTTCGTTAGCAGACTGTGGGAGATCGAAATCAAGATCTAATGTTATTTCAAATTCTCCCAACTCCACTTCTTTTACTGAAAAGTTATTGGTACTTACAGCTGAAGTAATTGTGCCTTTACTATCGAATTTACCTATTACCAGAGGAACCAGATTTGCATTTCCTGTTGCGGCCCTTCTGATTTCACCTTGCACTTCCATGTTGCCGCTTGCATCCATCTCCAACAAGGTATTGTTGTCAACACCATTGGGAGAATCGTTGTCATATCCAATTTTGAACCTATCCCCGTCTGAATTGTCAATCCCCAATGCATAAGAGGCTCCCCCTTCGAGGCTGAAATTCATAAAGGCGTCCCCACTACCCTTTTGTTCGATTAACATGTTACTGGTAACCTGATTATTGTTGTTCAAAGAAACTGTGAGTTTACGAGATGGGGAAAAAGTACCTACGCCCATATTTCCTTCGGTAGACAATGTCCATGATCCATCTTCTGTAAATGGCTCAACCATAGCCCGTAGTCCAAACCCATTACTATAAAAGATATATGCCTGTTCGATATCACCCTGGTTAAATTGAATGACTTTATTTGCAGCTGAACCTTGTAACATCAGTACCGGGAAATCGTCATCTATCAAGACATCTCCGTCTTTTACATGCAATCGCGCTGATGGATTATCCACATTGATACCCACAAAACCTCCCTCATAAAAGATACCGTCGTTATTTGTCTCCGACCACAGACTACTGCTACTACCTTGTTGAGTCAACGATACCCATTCTCCATCATTCCTACCTTCAAAGTCCGATCCTGTGTAGCGAATCGTGCCATTGTTCTCATTACTGGTATTTCCCAACT
>CAZZEC010000089.1:0-23880 GCA_964652565.1 uncultured Bacteroidia bacterium | reverse complement strand
CGGACAGCTGTGACCTCTCCGGAAAATACCTGTTTGTCGGGTGTTACTATTTCTAATGCAAATTCCTTCATAAGATGACTATCGAATAACGTAACACATTGAATTAAGCTTCAGCTAGTAATTCTTCTCCAGCTTTCAGTACCATATCTATATCTCCCTTAAGATAGAATGCTTGCTCTGGTAGATGATCCAGTTCTCCATTTAAGATCATGTTAAATCCCTTGATCGTATCTTCTATCTTCACGAATTGACCGGGAATATTTGTAAACTGCTCAGCAACGAAGAACGGTTGAGATAGAAAGCGCTGAATTTTACGCGCGCGCTCAACGGCTAACTTATCTTCTTCTGAAAGTTCATCCATACCAAGAATAGCGATAATATCCTGTAACTCCTTATAGCGCTGTAAAATCTGAATCACATTTTGAGCACAGGTGTAGTGTTCATCTCCCACAATCTCCGGTTGTAAAATTCTGGAGGTCGAGGTTAGTGGGTCTACTGCAGGATAAATTCCCAGGGACGATAACGTTCTGGAAAGTTCTGTTGTTGCGTCCAGGTGGGCAAAGGTAGTTGCTGGTGCAGGATCTGTGTAGTCATCTGCAGGTACATATATTGCTTGAATAGAGGTAATAGACCCTCTTTTGGTAGAAGTAATCCGCTCTTGAAGTTCTCCCATTTCTGATGCTAGGGTAGGTTGATATCCTACCGCAGAAGGCATACGACCTAAAAGGGCCGATACTTCTGAACCTGCCTGAGTAAATCGGAAGATATTGTCAATAAAAAATAATACATCTCTTCCCTTGGCATCAGAAACTTCCCCGTCGCGGAAATACTCTGCAATAGTAAGACCTGTCAATGCAACGCGTGCACGTGCCCCCGGAGGTTCATTCATCTGACCAAATACCATGGCCAATTTCGATTCCTTTAATTGGTCAAGATTTACTTTATCAAGAGCCCAGCCACCTTCTTCCATACTGTGCTCAAACTCCTCGCCATATCTTATTACATTCGCTTCAATCATTTCACGAAGGATATCATTTCCTTCCCGGGTTCTTTCTCCTACTCCAGCAAATACTGAAAGCCCGTCATAAGCCAGTGCAATGTTGTTAATCAATTCCTGAATTAATACGGTCTTACCTACTCCAGCTCCACCAAACAGCCCAACCTTACCACCTTTCAAATAAGGGGCTAAAAGATCAATAACCTTAATACCCGTGTAAAGTACTTCCTGCTCCACCTTCAAATCCTCATACTTTGGTGCAGAACGATGAATAGAATAACTTTCCTGGGATTCGGGAGAAGGAAGGCCATCGATTGCAGTCCCTGTAACATTGAACAGTCTTCCTCTTATCGAATCACCAATGGGTACTTGAATAGTCTGCCCTTTATCTACTACCACAGCTCCCCTTTCAATCCCTTCTGTGGAATCCATTGCTATAGCTCTCACTCTACTTTCGCCTAAGTGTTGTTGAACTTCCAACACCAAAACTGAGCCATCTTTCTTTACAATTTCTAATGCATTATAGATTTCTGGTAGAACAGAATCCTCTCCACTAAAGTCCGCATCTATTACAGGACCAATTACCTGAGCTACTATACCTTTATTTTCTGACATATGTAGGATTTATCAGTATTTAAGAATATCTAAAATCGGTCGCAAGTTACACGCCTAAATAAATTATTACAAAATATTATTGTTTATATTGTCATATTTAGGTGTTTAACTACTCTATTATGATTAACTCCTCCAAAAGCCAAAGGTTAATAGAGAATATTTCATGACCATTCACAAAGAAAGATCCTACCTACAAAAACACCGTTTCCTTCCCAGACAGATTCATCATGCTCCCTTGCAAGCATTAGAGATGATCATTGTCATTCCTTGCCATAACGAATTCAAATTGATACGTACGTTGGATTCTCTTGAAATGTGTGATCCTGTCGAATGCAAAGTCGAAGTCATCATCGTAATTAATGCAGGATCGAATCATGCTGCAGATATACACCAACAGAATATAAATACCCATCTTTTAGTAAAACAATGGGTTAACGCTCAACCCAGGGAACATTCATATTACTGTATGTATATAGACGATTTACCTCAGAAGCATGCGGGAGTAGGTCTTGCACGGAAAATTGGCATGGATGAAGCGGTAGATCGATTTGAACAAATTGAGGAACCCAAGGGTATTATCGTCTGCTTAGATGCTGATTGTTTGGTTGCTACCAATTATCTCAAAGAAATATATCTCCATTTTCTACACCATACTACCACAATGGCGTGCGGTATCTACTTCGAACACCCTATTAATGGCAACGAATATCCCCATAAAGTGTATCAAGGAATTATTTGTTATGAGCTCTTTTTAAGATATTACATTCAAGCGTTGCGATGTATTGACTTCCCACATGCGTTTCACACCATTGGATCTTCCATGGCAGTATTGTCTTGGGCTTATCAACAAAAAGGGGGTATGAATCGAAGAAAAGCCGGAGAAGATTTTTATTTCTTGCATAAGTTCATCCCAGACGGCACTTTTACAGAACTCAATTCTACGACTGTATTCCCATCCCCCAGGGTTTCCACAAAGGTACCCTTTGGGACGGGTCGCGCAATAGATCAATGGCTCAAAGGAGAGAAAAACCTTCAATTGGGATACTCATTTAAAAGCTTTCTAGCATTACAGAGCCTACTCATCCAGGTACCTTCGTTATATGATCGTTCACCTACTCGTTTACACCCAGCTATTGACCAATTTCTCATAGAACATCATTTTGAAGACGTTCTCAAAGAAATACGCAAACACGTTGCCTCTCGGCAATCTTTCCTCAAGCGTTTCTACACATGGCTGGATGCCTTCAAGGTCCTCAAGTTCATACACTTTGCAAGAGATGAATATTTTCCTGATGAACCCTTATTGGAAGTCGTAAATGAACTCGTACTCTATTCAGGTAAGGAACAAAATAACCCGTCTTCACCTGAAGATTGGTTGTGTTATTTTCGTCATTGGCAAAAAAATAACGGCGGATAATTGATCCGCCGTCAGGGAAGGGTACTTTTAGGGATTAGGGGTTGGTCAAGGAAGACGAATAGTATTAATCTTGTTTTAAGTACCCATAATACACACTCAATGATACTATTCTAAGCGCAATTTTTCAGGAACGTCCGCATACTTAAAATTATGCACCTATATCATATTTAAAATTATTGAAAAAATATTATATTGAATATTTGATATACAAATAAATAAAGATATTGTGTAACAACGTAGTATAAAACTTTTCTTTTCTTACATCAAATATACACGCTTGTCCTTTCGACTATACCGTATATATTATGCAACTAAATTAAACAGTTCTTTATATTTTTTATACACAAATTGAGTATTTAGCATCTTACACATTTTATTAGTAAAAATAACTTAGTGAACTGCCATACAACGAATATTTGTAATACTCCATAGCAAAAATGTAAATTTGAAAAGTAAAACGCTAATACTAATATTCCATAGATCGATTACCCTGATTTTTCCTAATAGCCATTCATACCAATAGAATTATACTTGAAACTTACTTTTTCTTACATACCCATATTATACATATTAAGATTTGTTACCCATTCGTATTAAGCAATTATTAAAATTTCCTCCTTTATCAATTACCAGTCATTTATTCTCCTCTAATTACTTTCGTTCCTTCACTTCTCAACAAAGCGAGCATATAGCAATTTTATGATACTACTATTAACTTCGAGCATTATTCAACCTAAAAGTAATTTATGACTGAGCGCAACGACTTTTTGCCTGCATTTGAACGATTAGTATCTGTAGTTCATGAACTGAGAGAAAAATGTCCCTGGGATAAAAAACAAACTTTTGAAAGCCTCAGACACCTTACCATAGAAGAAGCTTACGAACTCACCGATGCAATACTTACAAAGGACTATCCTGAAATGAAAATAGAACTGGGGGACCTTTTACTTCACATTATTTTTTATTCACGTATTGCAGAAGAGCAATCTCGGTTTGCTTTATCTGAGGTCATTCATTCTCAGACTGAAAAACTTATCAGAAGACACCCTCATATTTACGGAGATGTTCAAGCAGATACCGAAGAAGAGGTGCTTAAAAACTGGGAGCAAATTAAAGCAGAGGAAAAGAAAAGCGCTGCTGGTAAAGAACAGCCAAAGTCTCGTTTGGCAGGTGTACCTGATAGTTTGCCACCTCTCATTCAAGCATATCGCATACAAGAAAAAGTATCAGCCATTGGGTTTGACTGGGAAGATAGTAGTCAGGTATTGGACAAAATCAACGAAGAGTTAGAAGAACTACATGCTGCTGATAACTTGACAGATAAAGAAGAAGAAATGGGAGATTTGTTGTTCTCTCTTATCAATTATTGTCGCTTTGCTGGTATTAATCCAGATGATGCGTTAAGTAGGACTAATCTCAAATTCAAACAACGGTTTAATTTCATAGAGCAGAAAGCTTATGAAAAAAACCAAAATCTAGCAGATATGAGTATCGATGAGATGGAAGCATTATGGAAAGAATCCAAAAGAGAATTTTGAACCTACTACTACTTTACAACTTTAAAACTTGAACCCCATACAGCGATGTTGAAAACTCATTCATTGAAATTATATCATGTTTAACGAGCATCCATCGGGAGTCATCAAAGGGTTGTAAACTTAATGTGTAAAAGTAGTACTACATTTGAAAACGAAAAAATAGTTTTGTTTGTTGAATAGTAAATATCTCATCAAACCTAAAAATTCAATCTAATGAAATTAACTACTTTTTGTTTATCACTTATTATGAGCATAGGATTACTTTCCTGTAACACCTCTACAGATAGTACAGATACTTCCTACGATGATACGGAAAGTGAAGAAACAATGGACTTAGCAGTAAAGGTTACCGGAGAAGAGGTTTCATACGCTGCGGATGAAATTACGATGAACGGTTATTTGGCATATAATGAAAATGAATCTGAGCCTAGACCAGGTGTTTTGATTATTCATGAATGGTGGGGGCATAATGATTATGTGAGATCCAGAGCTGAACAACTGGCAGAGCTAGGTTATGTGGCATTTGCTTTAGACATGTACGGAAATGGTAAAACCGCATCACATCCAGATGACGCTGGTAAATTTTCCAGTGCTGTCATGCAAAATTTAGAAGGTGCTAAGGCAAGATTTACTGAAGCCATGAATACCCTAAAAAACCACCCTCTTTGCGACTCTACAAAAATAGCTGCCATTGGGTATTGTTTTGGTGGGTCTGTAGCCTTATCTATGGCTAATGCAGGATTCGATCTTGATGGTGTAGCAGCTTTTCACAGTGGTGTACAGCTTCCCGTTATGCCTGAACCAGGAACATTAACTGCACAGGTGCTAGTATGTAATGGTGCTGATGATCCATTCATTCAGCCTGAATCAGTAGAGGCATTCAAGGCTGCTATGGACGAAACGGGAGTTCCTTATGAATACCATGCCTATGAAGGTGCAGTTCATGCGTTTACCAATCCTGAAGCGGATTCAATGGGACAGACATTTCAGCTTCCACTGGCATATAATGCAGAAGCAGATGAACAGTCCTGGCAGGAACTTAAGGATTTCCTGGTAGCGATATTCTGACACCTAAAAATTAAGGGAGCTATGTGCATGATAGCTCCCTTAATCTGTTTAAAGAATGTCTAGTATTGATATACCGTCTAAATTCTACAATATTACAATTCAGCAATATAACAATACCCTCCTACAAATGTATCACCTCATCATAAGCATCTGCTGCAGCTTCCATGACTGCTTCTGACATTGTTGGATGAGGATGAACTGCCTTGATAATCTCATGACCCGTTGTTTCGAGTTTACGAGCCACGACAATTTCAGCAATCATATCCGTTACATTGGCTCCAATCATATGTGCACCGAGGAACTCTCCATATTTTCCATCAAAAATCACTTTCACAAATCCATCATTTTTACCTGATGCACTTGCTTTACCAGAAGCAGAAAAGGGGAATTTTCCTACTTTAATATCTTCATACTGCTCCTTTGCTTCGGCTTCTGTCAAGCCTACCGAAGCGACTTCAGGTTGACAATAAGTACAAGAAGGTATATTGTTATAATCCAATGATTCAATGTCCATTCCTGCCATCTTTTCCACACATATGATCCCCTCGTGCGAAGCCACATGTGCCAATGCAGGACCATGCGTCATATCACCAATTGCGTATACCCCATCGATGTTTGTATGATAAAAATCGTCAACTACCACTTTTCCCTTTTCAGTTTTGATCCCCATTTCTTCAAGCCCCAGTCCTTCTATGTTAGCAACAACACCCACAGCAGAAAGTAGAATATCTGCTTCCAACTTCTGATCACCTTTACTGGTTTTTACGGTAGCAACAACGCCTTTACCTGCAGTATCTACAGCAGTGACTTCAGCGCTGGTCATAATTTCCATTCCTCTCTTTTTATATATCCTGGCCATTTGGCTGGATACTTCTTCATCCTCTCTGGGTAGTATGCGATCGAGATACTCAACAACAGTAACTTTAGTTCCCATTGTGGAATAAAAATAGGCAAATTCTATCCCAATTGCACCAGAGCCGACTACGATCATAGACTCAGGCTGTTTATCTAAAGTCATCGCTTTTCGGTAACCAATGATTTTTTCTCCATCTATGGGCATATTGGGAAGACTGCGAGAGCGAGCCCCAGTAGCTAAAATTATCTTCTTAGCTTGATACACCGTTTTACTACCGGAAGAATCAGTGACTTCTACTTCCTGTTTAGAAAGTAATTTACCAGTACCCATTAAGGCATCAATCTTATTCTTCCTGAAAAGAAAATTAACACCTTTGCTCATCTTTCCTGCAACTCCCCTACTTCGCTTTACTACTTCTCCAAAATCATGTGAATATCCATTTACAGAAATACCATAATCTTTAGCATGACTAAAGTAGTCCATCACCTCTGCACTTTTTAAAAGGGCTTTGGTAGGAATACAACCCCAATTCAAACAAATACCACCCAGAGACTCTCTCTCAACTACCCCTACTGACATTCCCAACTGAGAAGCACGAATAGCTGCTACATACCCTCCAGGTCCACTACCGATTACGATCAAATCATATTTCTTTGCCATATATATGTTATTTTTTTTTTAGGACTAACCCTATATGAATGAAAGCCCTAAAATAGAAAAATGTTGATATAGCAATCAATAAGAAATTGCGGAGATATCTATTGTTTAACAATCTTTTGTCGATAGCTTGCCCCATTTACTGTAATACTCAGTAAATATACACCGCGATTAAGGCCTTCCATTCCAAATTCTAAGACCTGTTTACCTTGTTGCTGTCTCCCATCTAACAATTGACTGTACACTTCTTGCCCCATGAGGTTGTGCAATCCAATATCCACTTCTTCTTGTCGATTGAGCGTGTATTCTATGTTAATCCTTTCTTTGAATGGGTTCGGATATACCCTAATACTTCCTTCTGCAATATGCTCGTGAATATCAACTGATAAATTTCTCACCCCATTGCTGTACCAGGTTGGGAATCGCGCTTCAAACAACAATGGTTGAATATCTCCTTGGGGAGTAACTTTATCTTCAGCTAATTGAATATATGACACTGCTTCTCCATTTTCCTGATCAAATACATTAAACGCCAATCGCGTATCATCAGCAGAAAAAGAGGGAAAACCTATTGTTGTATTTTCAAAAATATTCATCTCACCGGTTTCAATATTTCTAATCAAGATATCAAACTCATCGTCAGTTATATCTTCCAAATTATTTTCTTTCAGTTGATCAAAGGCAATGATGTAGGGAGAATTTTTGCTAAATACTGGATTGCCAATACTCACGCCTTCGGGTATGCTGCTAAATAATTTGAATACAGTCCCATCGCTAAAATTATTTATTTCATTATCCCATACACGTATAAAGCCTATATCAAAATAAGATTCAGCTGAATTATCCCCTCCACCAAACAGGTCAAAGAAACCAATATCTTCACTCACAAGGTTAAATGCATCGTACATGATAAATTCACCGCTAAAGTCCCACTCTAACGCATCAGCAAATACCACTTCACCAGCTCTCACACCTTCTGCAGTAGTGGGGTTATACAACATAAACCCTCCACCTCGCCTGCTCTCTAAATCATATACATAGATTGCAGTATCTTGAAAAATACTCACCGCAGCAATCCTGTTACCATCTTTTGAGATGGCAGCGTTGTCCCAAAGGGTATCACTCCACACTGAGTTATTTTCCAGAAAACGCTCCGTAGGATTGCCTGTATCTAAATCTTCTAGCAGAATTAATTCATTTTCACTATTAACGAAAACCCCTCTCGATCCATCATCACTCACTCTTACCGGTCTTTTGGGATCTTGTCTACTGATAGGGATAAATTGTTCGAACTGTGGAGCTGCTTCATCATAAATATAGATCTTATTGGGGTCAGAAGATTCTGTATTAATAACTATCATTAATTCCTTACCGGGATTTACTTCAACATCTTTGAAAGGGTCGGTTTCTTGATTACCTCCCTGGTCGGGAGCCAGGATACCCACCAAATCAAATGCCTCTCTAACTATTTCGACTTCCTGATCTCCGTATAAATCTCTGGCTGCCTGTTCAATAGCTAAACGGGCATCAACGAATTGGGCTGAAGAAAATAAATACTCTGTTAAGGCACGATAATATATATTTTCGGTCTTTTGAAGCGCTGTCTGATCCAGGCCTAAACGATCCAGAATAATAGCAAAAGCGCGATTGGGAATACCACTGTTAATATGTACCCCTCCATTATCATCTGTACCCATAAATTGTTCATCCACGTGTCTGGGTTGAAAGCCAGGATCTCCCAATCTGGAACCTCCATTATGGGGATCTGCCAGATTTCTTAAGGCTCCCGACCGAAAAATCTGTGTATTGACAACATCCTCTCCAATCAGGAAATTTTCTCGCTCGATAAGTACTCCAAATACATCTGCAAATGACTCATTTAACGCTCCTGACTCACCTTGATAGGTAAGATTGGCTGTAGCAAAAATAACTCCGTGCGTCATTTCATGCGCCGCTACGTCTAATGCACCAGCCAATGGAGAGAATGCGCGATCTCCATTTCCATAGTATATCCCTACTCCATTCCAATAGGCATTGTCCATGGGCAAATTGTCCTCATCAGGAACATTAATGAATGATTGTACATCTCTACCATTTCCATCTATGGAAACTCGATTGAAGGTATTCTCAAAATAATTGTAGCAAATGATCGCGTTTCTATGTGCAGAGATTGCTGTGGGGTTCCACTGATTATTAGTAGAAGTCACAGGCCCTATTTGCCTGCTATTGATATCATCTTCATGATCGAAAGTAATAATCAATCCATCACCGTTTCTCGGGCTATTAGTCTGCCCGCGGAACATATTTTGTGTGTTGTCCACCAAAAAGAATTGATTGTTTCCGGCTTGGAAAACGACAACTTCCTGCTGTTCATTATTGAGATCGAATCCTGATGCAAGCACGGGGGGAAGTAAGGTACAGGTATGATTTATTCTATCTAAAATGTTACCATTTTTTGCGTCTACGTAGTAGAAATAATGGTCTTTAACATTTGGTCTTACTTCGACTTCATAAGCCAGTCTATGGTAATCAGGTTGTTGGGGATTTGAATAGATAATCAATCGAGTTTCTGGTCCCTCGTATTCAAGTATTTCTCTGTGCTGTTCGTGAAATTCAAGTACTTTTACCCGAAGCTCAATATCATCTTGCGTGATGTGAATAGCTTCTTCAGGAGTTAGTTTGGGTTCAATTGAAGATATCTGGGGAGTGTAAGTAAATCTCCCATTCATAGTGATATTGCCATCAGGTCGCACATGAATTAACATTTCACTTCCCAGTACTGGTATCCCATGATATTGTTGCTGCATGTTCACATGTGTATATCCCAATTTATCTGTGTGAAAACGAGACATTATAAATTCATCCTCTGGTACTTCCTGAGGAAGTTGCTGAGATATCTTTCGTAAATATTGTTGGGTAACTTGAGAAACACTGGCTCTGGATGATAATTTAAGATCTTGTAATTCATCCAGGTGACTTTCTATATAAATTGGCAGCGAAGTTTGCTTATCGGTAATTACTTTACCCTGTAATGCATAGGAATATCTCCCTGATCTAGAATAGGTATGTAGATGTTGCTTACCTTTCGTGGTGTTTTGAATGTTGGATCTTACTTTATCTCTAAGACGTTGGAGCCTTTTAAATCCGGCTGTATGTGTACCCTCTATGAGTTTTTCCTTTACATTGGGTTTAAACGTAGAATGAATGGAGGTATCTTTTTGCTGACTATATCCGAGTTCTATGGAGAAAAATATGAGTAAAAGAATCACCCATCCAGATGTGTAATTTTTTTTCATAATAAAATGATTAGATGTTTTTATGGTTTGGAAAGTATAAGTTGATTTAATTGATCATACAGATCTGTTATTTCTTCAGGAGGAGTGTGTTGTCCATCTCCCCATGTTATTCGATTGGTTGAGAGCGTGTCTTTATATTCGAGGAAAAAATATCGATTTCCAGGGTGAGAAAACGCTACATCCTTAATATTCAGTAATTGTGATTGATTAAAATATCCCTTGCACTTCCTTTTTGAAACTTTTGATACATAAGTATAGGTATCCTCCAAGTTGGTTTTGGTAAATAAATAGCCGTCTTCCAACAGCGCATGTTGTTTTACCATACCTGTAATCCCTCCACCAGATCCAAAAACGAGTTGCTTCCGCGTGAAATTTTCAGGAGCAGGTTTTGTCGATTTACACGAAAAAAACAAGAGTATGCTCCCTAATAAAGGTATTATTTTGATAATGAATAAGTTCATTATCAATTATAGTAAAACAAACCCATAATTCTAAAGCAAAAGGTAGGTAAAATACATAATACCCATTTTCAGGGATCATGTTATTTTTGTTCTAATGACATATGCATTTCCTTCATCAGCATATGAATATCGGATATATCCCTATTAAAAGTATGTAAGCTCCCTCCGCTCTTATGAGCGAGTTTTACATAATCAGGGTGTATATTATCTCCTTGAAGGTCGCAAAGTATGATTCTAACAGGTACTTTGATCATTCTCATCAGTGCCAGATCTCTGACATCACTTTTATTATCTGCAATTAATACCACTTCATCAAAGCCCTGCAATACTTTAATACCTGTAAGTAGTGCTTCAATATCATTTTCTGGGCTATCGCCACCATTCCCTTTTCTCATGACCATTTCCATGGTACTGAGAATCTCAGTTATTTCGGTTGATTTGCAATAAAAAATTCCTCCCGTTTTCCCGATGCGCTTTTGGGAGTTTTTTCTATTGTTTCCATCATTAAAAAAAACGAGGTGTCGTATTCTTGATTGAGATGTATTAATCTGTCTTTTATGCCAAAGGACTAATTGAGCTCCATACTTGTACATGCTTCCGGTCCAGTCAGCAACCACCAGCATATTATTCCAGGATGGATTTCGTTCAAGTACTTTGAATATGGTAGAATCTTTGGTAGAGGCTACTCCTCGAATGATTTCCCTTAACTCCTTCAAATTGGTAATATCATCTATCACCTTCATTTTTCGAGGTTGAAACTTGATGACAAATCCATGAAAAAAATCCTTGGCCTCCTCTTCAGTTTGGCAATCTGTCTGGAGAATCATATTCCATCTTATCGTACTGTCAGATAGTGTAGAATCGAGTTCAAATAGTTTTGATAATCGGTCACTTAAAAGTTTATGATAATTTGTTCTCCATTTTTTGATATCCTTGGGATACAATGTAAAAACCAGATCTATTTCATAAACTTTTACATTGGGAGATATGTCCTTCCATCTTTTCACTTCTCCCTCAGGTATATCATATGACGCATAGTCCATGTGAAAAACCTGTTGAGGAGTAAGTGCTATAAATGTATATCTGGGGACTTGATCACGTATAAAATAAATGCCATTGTGATAAACTGTATCACCAACCATTCCCTCGCACGTCTTCCAAAACATCAAGAGAATTACCCATAGATATTTACCGCTTCTAACGATCATAATACATCGGCTTAAATACGAGCCCAAAAAGGGGCAACAAAAGGGGGTATTCTTGATAATACTTTAAAATAGAACGAAAAAATTAGATAGTCAAACTTATTATAAGGTAAAATAAGATCACTCTAATATCTATATATCTCCTAACGCTGGCCGGATAATAAGTTCTTCAACAACCGTTCTATCACTTAGATTATACGCACTCCATATCATTTCTGCAATATCTTCAACAGGCATAAATCGATCTTCGGGCAAATCAACACCTTCCCAGGAAGCTGTATACACAGCACCTGGTAATACACTGATAACTCGTATACCACTTTCTTTTAGCTCTTCACGCAATGATTTTGAAAAACCCAGCAAGGCAAATTTGGATGTACTGTAAATACCTCCATTCGGATAAGCATGAAGACTAGCGACACTACACATATTCACAATCATACCTCTCTTCCTTTCTTTCATTTGGGGTAGTAAAAATGATGTCAGGTAGAAAGCACTATACAGATTGATATTCATTACTCTTTCAAAAACATGCATTGGAGCATCATGTACACTTCCCGGAACAAAAACTCCCCCATTGTTCACGAGCACTTCTATAGTACCCATCTCTTCCTGCACTCTCTTAGCTAGTTGTAATACCTGATCTTTATCTGCAAGGTCGCAGATATATGTCTTTACTCCCGGCATACGTTCAGAAGCAAGTCCTAATGCTTCTTCCCCCCTTGCACATATCCCTACCTGAAACCCTTCCTTATAAAATCGTTCTGCCAACCCAAGCCCAATCCCTTTACTTGCTCCCGTAATGAAAATATTTTCAGGCATACCTCTATTAGTTAAATAACTGTTTAATTGTCTAAATTATTATGTGAAATCAATGATATCTATATGTCAAATAATACCCAACCCATGTGGAATTGCATTTTGCCTTTTTAATCACTCAGAACCGCAATTATTAAGATCCCCTTCCTGGATTTGATACCACCATCTTGAGAACAAATAACTAAAGAATAGTCCAAGCTTTGAATCATCCTGATAAAAATCAAAAGACATTTGGGCTTTCTTATCCCGTTGCTCATCAAAACACGTACGTGCCTCTAACGCAAGGTCTGGAACAGCAGGGTCCAGCAGGGTGATAGACATTTCTGCAACTTTTACAGGTATTTTTTGAGTATACATCTGGTTACTCCGTATGTAAACAGATCGATGTTGACGTATGGTAAGGTCCATCTGATTGATAACCAATACTAAATCAGTATCCTCTAGTTGTAATGAATCAGTTAGTCGATTATCCTCTGTTGAGTAAAACCTCTGAAAATACCTGCCTTTGTATATATCTGCGTTCAGAAAAAACACTGAATCTGCTTTGGCTACTTCTATCAATTGTTGGCTTAATAGTTCCCCCATACGTATCATAAGTTCAGCCTTGAGTTCTCCCACGGATGACCGATCTTCCTCAATAGATAAAAATTGTGCCACTGGCAGATAATATCCCTCCGATAGAATAAAATTACCACTACTGATATAAATACCAATATTTTTGCCCTCCATCAAATTGGCTTGCCCGCTACATAGCAGCGTGCTGGCACATAATAGAATAGTAAGTATTATGGGTACGTTTAACTGAACACTAATATTTCGCCCAACTATCATATTTTACCATCTTATAGATTATTCTGCTTCCACCTAAAACGGTTAACCATTACTGTAAGTTTGACAAACTTTACTGGAACAGGATAAGTTTCTCTTGATATACTCTACTTTCATCTGGGTTAAACTCTTGATTAGGACCATCTGTTATGATTGTTTTATCATACCTGGCAATATGGCCTATACCTGGTGAATATATTGAATATGCGAAAGTTTGAGTAATTATACTTGTAGTATCTAGCTTTTCCAACACAAATATGCTGTTGTCAAAGGTTCCTGACTCCAGGATTAGCGTAGTATCTGTGGAAAGATAGCGATATATGGTTTCCCTTTGTGTATTGTATAAGTTTCCATCCCACCTCACACCCTCTGCCACAGGATAGGTCAGATCAAGAAACCGTATATTATTTTCTTGGCGTTCTATAAATGGATGTAACTGAATATCTTCTGGAATGAATAAACTCCACACACTTTCTGGCTCAAAAGCAAAGGACCCTACCTGAGCCCTGGAACGTTGTATGAGATACAGCATTCTCCCCTCCAAATCAGTTGTAGTCCCAATGATTTCTTCTTTTTTATAATATTCTTCTACCACAGGACCCGTATTTTCAAATGTTGTATCAATTACATGATATATTCGAAAGCTATTTGAATCCAAATTATATATCTCCGATAATGCTACAGTACTTTCTACCATCGGTTCCATATCAGGACCATCATCACATCCCTGGACAAAAACTAAAAGCAAGAGTAATATCCCTGATGAAAAGGAAGATCTCATCATAGCTATGATTTAAACAATATTAAGAGTAATATACAAAACAGAATAAACTGCTTGTAAGCTACCCAATTAACAGGGCAAACGCACTAAAATCATTTAAAGCTACTAGTCAGTAGCTTAAGTTGATTCAATATATAAATATTTTAATCATAATTAACTAACAATGAATTATTTATAAAATTTGGTGCATTTGCCCTGCCCAATTAACATTTACCCGATTTGGGAAATAATGTTGCATAAATTGAATATGTGATGGATAACATGCCAAATTACACTATCCAATAGTTTACAATGATCCTATGTATACTTGCGTATTGTATAGTGTTTCTACCCTACCCTGCTGTTGATAGGTATCAAATAGCGAGTCGAGGTCTGAAATCATTACAGAATATGTGGGATGTGTCTTGTTGGGCATATATGAAGATGATCTCACCCTACCTCTTAGCCCTTCCTTGTCCAGGTGTTGGCTATTCTGAAATGTAAACTTCTGAAAATTTCCTTCACCAAAGAATTCCTCCACACTTTCTTCTTCAGTATTTTGATGATTGACTGTACGATAATCATTGGAATATTTAGTTAACAAAGTCTCATAATCCTTCAAAAATGGAGTATCAAACCTTCTGCTATTCCACATCAATACGACCCTGTGAGGCGATTTCAGGATACGCAAGAATTCCCTGCGGCTATTATCCAGTTCAAACCAATGAAATGCTTGTGCAGCTATAATGAGATCTACAGATTGATCTTCGAGTGATGTGGCTTCAGACCGTCCATGGATGCTTGTAAAAGTGGAAAAATCTGCAAGGTAGCTTTCAGCAGCCTTACGCATGGCTTCATTGGGTTCTATTCCCCAAACGGTGTAGCCTGATTGCAAAAACAAGGAAGATGAAATACCTGTTCCAGACCCTATATCTGCAATGATCCAGTTGTGATTCAACTGATATGTTGATTCTAACAAAGAAACAATCTCTTTGGGATAATGGGGCCGGTATTTCACATAATCATCCACACGGTTTGTAAATCTTTCTGTAGGAGATGACATAATTTATGAGGCTTCGAATTGTAAATCGTAGAGTTTTCTGTACAAGCCGTTTATTATCAATAGCTCACTATGTGTACCCTGTTCAATAATTCTTCCCTTTTCAATAACGAGAATTCTATCGGCTTTGAGTATAGTGGAAAGACGGTGAGCAATGACCAATGATGTCCGATTCACCATTAATTTTTCAAGTGCATCCTGAACCAACCTTTCGGATTCCGTATCGAGGTTTGAGGTAGCTTCATCCAATATCAAGATAGGAGGATTTCGCAAAATAGCTCTGGCAATGCTAATCCTTTGCCGTTGTCCTCCCGACAATTTTGTCCCTCGCTCTCCTATAACTGTATCATATTGCTCAGGAAGTTGCATGATAAAATCGTGCGCATTGGCAATCCTGGCCGAATGTATTACAGCATCTCTATCAGGATTAGCTATCCCATAAGCAATATTTCGCAGTACTGTATCGTGAAATAATATTCCCTCTTGAGAAACATGTCCAATTTGATTCCTCAAATCAGATATTGATACCTTTTTAATATCGTGACCATCTATATAAATAGTACCGCGATAAGGATCGTAGAATCTGGGGATGAGATCTGCCAGTGTAGATTTACCACCTCCAGAAGGGCCAACCAGTGCAATCATTTGACCCTTGGGAATCTCAAAAGTAATAGCTTCCAGTACATCTTCTGTTTCATACCGAAAATATACGCTTTCAAATCGAATCTCATGTTCAAATCCATGTATCTGAATGGGGTCGCTGACTTCTTTTATTGCAGGTTGGCGGTCCAATATATTTTCAATCCGCTCAAAAGCAGCAATCCCCTTTTGAATCTTTGCAATAGAATTAGAAATTAATTTTATGGGAGCCAATATTTGTGAAAACAACCCAATAAATACGATAAATTCTGAAGCTCTCATCCCCCCCTCATCTTCAGCTAAAATTAGCCACCCTCCATAGACAATGATAAGGCAAATCACTGCAATGCTCAATAATTCTGTAACTGGCGAAGCTAACTCAGATCTGCGTCGAATAGATACTTGTAATCGGGTATATTTATCATTTTTCGTGCGATATCGCGTTCGTTCGTAGGATTCTTTTTGAAATGATTTTACAATTCTTATTCCACTGGCAAATTCGTCTAAAATAGAAATTAATTCCCCTAACACTTTTTGCCCTGATTTTGCCTTGCGCTTTAACGATTTTCTAATAAAATTGATGAACAGTCCAGAAAGTGGCAGAATAATTAAACTAAATAGCGTTAATTGCCATGAAATGAAAAACAACCCAGTCAACAAAAATACAACAGTTATTGGCTCGCGAAATACGTTTTGTAATGTACTTACAATTGCCTCCTGCACTACTTGTACATCACTGACAACCCTCCCTATAATATCTCCTTTTTTAAATTGGGTAAAAAAAGCCATATCCAACCTGGTGATATGATCAAAAACATCCATTCGGATTCTTTGAATAATACCTTGCTCTAAAGGACTAAAAAAATATATACTGAAATATCTCCCCAAATTTTTCACGACAATTACCCCAAACAATACAATGCAAAAATAGGGCAACACATACTCCCTGCCATATATGTCAATAAAAGTCCCTAATTTATAGTATAAATGATCTTTTAAAGATTGACCATCTAACCAGTTGAGAGACGTTGTAGGCTCGGGGTGAAGAGTATTTTGGAATAGTATCTCTATAAAGGGACCAAGGAGGATCAGCGAAATTGCGTGGAACAATGCATATACAAACATTCCAGCGACAGCTAATATTCCCAACCCTACAAATGGCTTTCCGTATCTTAGAATGCGTAAAAAGACGCGCATTTCTTTTTTTTACTAATAATATCAGAATCTATCAGGATGTAAATCTATATGGCAGAATCCATTGTTCAAAAAAAATTAGCTAAACTCATCCAACAAGAGATCAGCGAAATTCTAAATCAACAAGCATACATATCCAATGTGTTGCTCACAGTAAGTATTGTAAGGATAACTGGTGACCTGAGTATTGCAAAGATATATGTATCCTGTTTTCCCGATGCTAAACAGCAACATGCCATTGATACGTTAAACGAACACGTATGGGAGATGCGAAAACTGCTCGCCCAAAAAATCAAAAACAAAGTAAGAAAAATTCCAGATTTAAGATTTTATGCTGATGATACGCTACAGGAAGTTGAAAAAATAGAAGAAATTTTCAAGGAAATCAACCTCGACGATGATCATGCCTCTAGCGATTCCCAGTAATTAAACCATAAAATCCGGGTGTAAACTTTTTCATAATTTTCCTGACAAAGAAGGCAGTGATATAAACTATCCAAGGCAGGGAAAAGAATATCAATAAACCTGTTATTTCATTTAAGGGAATGATTAGAAATACAAATTGCCGTAGGGAGGTGAGAAAAGGTTCATGGAATAAATATAGAAAAAATGAAAAATATATAAATTTCATCATCCATTTATTCTCTTGTAATATTCTGTCTAACTGCAAATAATCATAACCTACCCATAATAGATAAACACCCAGCATACGCGATACCTTAAATGAGATCGCAAATACAAATTGTGTATTTCCGGTATATATTTTCCATGTGTTGATCGTCAATAATAATAACCACAATATCAGTATCGCTAAATCAACCTTCTTAGACGCACGAAATGCATACGATTTCATGGCTAATAAGCCCCCCAGACAAAACCCCATGATCCCAAGCGTTCGCTGATATGGCCAAAATATTTCCGTGCTCGTTACAAATAACATTAATATAACAAGAATGAATCCCAGATGTAGATATTTAATTAATAGGTATAGAACAGGAGATATCACAACGAGTAAAAATAAGTCTCTTAAAAACCATAATTGGTACGTGGTGGGATTAAATAGCCAGACATTTATCAGCTCAAACAGGCTCAATTCGGAAATGGTCTCCCTTGAAAAATCATATCCTGGAAAAATAAATGTTTGAATGATGAAATAGTACACGATCCCTAAACCACTCCAAATCAAATAAGGTATAAATAACGATTTGAATCGATTTTTAATTTTTCTATAATAAGTAACAGATGTAAGTTCAAAGGTTCTGAAATAAAGGAACCCAGACATTATCCAAAAAAATGGAAGTCCCCATCGAGCTACCCCCTCTGCAAGAAATGATTGAACGATATAGTTAATTGGCAAATCATGTGGATTTGCTACAGCTCCGCCTTGATCAACAAAAGAATTATGTATATATATAATGCTTATTGAAGAAATAGTGGCACATGCTCTTATCTTTGTTGATAGGTTACTTTCCAAATATTATTTTTGGCCAAAATTAGGAAATTAAGGAAGAAGAAGAATAACGTTTTCAGATGAAATTATCATTATTTATTGCACGTAGATACCTATTCGCTAGAAAAAAGCGAAACGTCATAAACATTATAAATTGGGTAACCTTAGTTGGAATAGCGATTGGGTCTGCTGCAATAATTCTGGTTTTGTCCACATTTAATGGATTATCTAACTTCATTAGTGACATGTATTCTGCTATGGACCCCGATATCAAAATCGTTTCCATTAAAGGTCAGCTTATAGAGGAAGATACTGCTGTAACTCAACAATTGCTATCCCTGAATGAAGTTAAAGCCATTACGAGAACAGTAGAAGGTAAAATTCTAATGAAATACCGCGACCGTCAAGCTTTTGGCATCATAAAGGGTGTTGAAAAAAACTTTACAGATATCAATCCTTTAGACGAATATATTGTAGCTGGAAGTAATCCTCTAGATTCTAATTCCAACACTCCTGAAGCTATTTTGGGTTATTTCCTATATGCAGAACTAAATGCGGATATCCACGATATGACCACTCCCATTAAGTTGATTTATCTCCCCAACAAAAAAAATGGTCTGCTGGGAACTTCTATTACAGCTTTAAAACAAACTGATATCTATCCTGTAGGCCTATTTGATGCACAAAAAGAATACAGTGATCAATATCTAATAACAAATTTTGAATTTGCTCAGCGATTTTTGGGCTTTGATGATAACATTACCGCTTATGAAGTCCTCCTGACTCCAGGAACTGATCCCCAAAAGGCTAAAAAGCGCCTGGAAGAACGCCTTTCTGAAAATCTCAGTGTTCTTACCTTAAGAGATCAACACGAAAGCTTATATAGAATTATGAGAAGTGAGAAGTTCATCAGTTACCTCATCCTCACGCTCATGCTCGCCATAGCTGCGATAAATATTGTGGGAAGTCTATCTATGATAGTATTGGAAAAGACCCGTGATATAGCTGTATTGAAGTCCATGGGCGCAACGCCACAGCTTATCAGAACAATATTCTTACTCGAAGGATTTCTGGTAGGTGGCATAGGTGTGGGGTTGGGAATATTCTTCGCATGGGCATTGGCGTATATTCAGCAAACAACGGGTGCAGTTAAACTGGAAGGTAGTACACTAGCATTTCCCATCAGTATGCAGCCAGGAGATTTTCTATTGGTATTAATCACCGTCATCTTTTTATCTATTCTCGCAGCAGTGTATCCTTCAATACGAGCAGGGAAATTAACGATCATTTCTGGACTAAGGCAATAGTTACAACATGCTATGCCATTTTCTTACTGTCCATTCTACAGAAAGGAAAATCAATACCAATATTAATAACCAGGGAAAATTTATAATAGATTGACGTTGGGTTTTGTAATCTATCAATGGTTTTAATCCAGAAAGATTGCGTAGTTTTTCTGCCACTTCATTCAAATCTCTTGCATATACAAATTCCCCACCTGTGCGCAAAGCTATCTGCTGCATTAAATCATCATTTGCCTGTAATTGAAAATGTTCAATATTGGATCTCCCAATAGAAAAAGTTCCTTTATCTCGACCTACTACCCGATCAGCCAATATACCTTCCGCTTCGTAATTATAGGTGCCTTCAGCTAGATTATATAATTGAGAAATGTACTGAGAGGGAGCTATCTCGTTGAGGTAGTAATCATTGATCTTTCCTGATGGATTTCGCATACTGATTTTAATGTCAACGTTGGGTATAGGATTATAACTATCATCATATACCTGCCCCTTCAATATCACTGGTTCATTACCTGTAAATATATTTTTTGTGGGTTCAACTTTAAATTTCCGCTTGTCATCAGTTACGGTCAACCATTTTACATTATTAATGATCCAATCATCAAACGCATCAAAGGTCTCTCTTTCTATGTAGCTATGTGTCCGCATTCTCCAAAAATTTTCTCCAATAAATACCATGTTTTTTCTACTTAGGTAATTCTGAAGTGCAAAAACGGGATAATCCAGTTCCACATTTTTAATTTTGGCTGTAGCAAATACCTCAGCGGTTTGCTTGGGTTTCCAGGAAGATCTATTGTGATAAATGGGAGGAGACGCCCCAGCCCAATCCAACCAATTTCTACCAAATGTATAGGTAGAATGTTGTTGGTAGGTCGATAAGAAATTGGTAATAATCTCTTCCGATCGAAACTTAATTTCTTCGGGAGTGATAGCCATATAAGGATATAAAGGCTCCATCACTTTCAAATCAGTAGATTTTCCAATGAAAACCATCAGGGGTTTATTTTCATTTTTAACTACTTCTACCAAGCGTTCCACCATACTTACATCACGACTACTTTCTGGGAAATTGTGCAAGATAATCAGATCATAAGCGGCCAAATCTTTCGTAAATGGATCTTGGTAATATTCTCCTGGTTGTTTTAAAATAAACGGTTCTACTTCGTAACTTTCGTCCGTGTCGAAGGTTCGCCTCAACGCGCCTATATCTGGATGCGGTCCACCAGCAAAAATGGCTATCTTTCTACGCGTCTCAAGAACATTGACAAATATTCTTTTTACATTATTTTTATACGAGATCTCATTATCCAATGCAGTCAATCGGATAGTATATCGTTGTAATCCCGTTTCTTCAGGTTGAAAGTAAAAGTCAACATCTTCAGACTGTTTGGTTCCCCCAAGTTGAATGGTCTTTCGATCGATGACTGCATCGTCTTTATTCAAGGTCACCTGAATATCTTGTAAAGGATAGCCCAAAATATTGACTTTTACTTTTATGGGCATTTCACTTTTTAGATAGGCGATTTCATTGTATAATACGTCCTGTATTTGCAAATCTCTCTGCTGAGTAGTATCTCCCAGTAATACGGTAAAGACTGGCTGTCGAATTTGTTCTGTAGTGTACAAAGGATTGATCCCAGCAGTACTTATACCATCGCTAATCAGCACTAAAGCCCCTAAATTTTGATTCTGATATTTTTTCTGTACTTCCTCTAATGCCAGAGAGATATTGGTTCCTTCGCTGGTAAATGAAAGAGAATCTGAGTGCTCAATGGGAAATAATTGTGATGCGTAACCCCAAAGGTCCATCATGTAATCTTCTCCATCAAAATCCCCCACAAAATCGCCCAGTAATCCAGGATACTCTTCTTTTACAAATTGCGAATCTTGTTGAATAACCAGACTTTCCGACACATCTTGTAGCACAGCAACAATGGGAGGTGAACTCATGCGCTGTATATAATTGAGTAGTGGCTCAAGTAGTAGCGTACCTAACAACACAAATATGAGAAAACGAAATCCCGTGAGTAAATATCGTGGAATACGAGGCAACAGTTCACTTGTTTTACGATACATCCACCAGGCAGCCCCAGCAGCGATGGGCACGATGAGAAGTAGCCAAATGGGAGAGTGGAGAAATGCAAATTCCATTGGGATTAATTAGAGATTCTACGAAGATTCCTTGAGGTAAAAGTATCAGAAGTAACCATTCACTAAAGGGTAAATCAATTTTTACGTTTTTTTATTTAGTTCGTTCTTTTTACCCTATGTCATGACCATCCCCCCATCTACATTTATAACTTGTCCTGTAATATAGGACGCCATATCAGAAGCTAAAAAGGAACACAGGTCTGCAACATCCTTGGGAGTTCCCGCTCTCTGAAGAGGAATATTTTTCAACCAGGATTCCAGTTCTTTCTCTGGGATTTTTTCTGTCATTTCTGTTGCAATAAAACCTGGTGCAATCACATTAGCCCGAATGTTGCGCGAGCCTACTTCTCTAGCTATTGATTTTGTGAAACCAATAATTCCTGCTTTTGATGCTGCATAATTAGCTTGTCCTGCATTACCTTGTATCCCTACGACTGAACTCATGTTTAAATATACTCCACTTCGCTGCTTGAGCATAGGTCTCAAGGTGGCTTTAGTGAGGTAAAAAATGCTGTTGAGATTTGTCTGAATTACAGTGTTCCACTGTTCTTCGCTCATTCTCAACATCAAAGTATCTTGTGTTATCCCTGCATTATTCACCACAACATCAATGCGCTGATGTTGATCGAGTATAGAGCTTACCATCTGTTGTGTAGCCTCAAAATCTGTAGCATCGACCTGATGAGCCACACATTCTGCTCCTAATGATGACAGATTCTGTTTGAGTGCTTCTGCTTTTTCTACAGATGATCTATATGAAAAATGTATGATTGCGCCTTGTATAGCGTAGCTTTCAGCAATAGCTTTACCTATACCTCGAGTTGCCCCAGTGATTAGGCAAATCTTTTCTTCTAATAATTTCATGTATTAAACTCAATCTATATAAAACATCTAATATACTACTCTATTGATAGTTATGTACTATCCATTTAAGAATTTTCAGGTACCATACTTACATCTTGATACACAGGGCAATTATATGAGAATTACTTGTATTGCTATTACAAAAGTGTGTATTTCACCTGTTACTCAACCAATTCCAGATAAGATCAAAGTCCTCCCAATCTTCTTTATGTAATTGTAACACCTGGTCGTTGTAATGGAGCACTATTTCCTCTTGTCCCATGACTGCATTTGCATACATTAGCGGAAAAACTTGTTGCTTTCTCCCAAAAAGTATCTCATAGACCGAAATAATAGCAAAGTGCTTATCCAAAAAAAATATTTCTGCAATATCTCTTTTAAGTTTTGCATAAGCCAGAATATTGCCTAACCCAAGAGATACAACTGTCCCTATCATACTAAACCACAATATCCCTTCTCCCAAATAGATTTTTACCAAAACCCCCAACATAATTACTAACATAAAAAATGCGTAAAACCTCATCGCGTATTCCTGGTATACAAGCCATTTGCTACTACTTCTGGGATAATATTTAGACTTAAAACTAGTCATAGTAAAGATGTCGTTTCATCAACATACAAATTAAACACAAATTTGTGTAAGAAGATCATCAGGTGAAAATTCATTTCTTAACTACTTGATACTATATTCAGTATTTACT
>CAZZEC010000088.1:0-24289 GCA_964652565.1 uncultured Bacteroidia bacterium | reverse complement strand
ATGTAAATATATCGGTGGACGTCAGGGGGTGATCGTATAGCTGAAACAATGCATTTAGTATTTCTTGATTATATTCACCCACCTACACCTCCCTCTCCATCTACACAAGCAGCCCTGTAGGGAGGAAATTAGGTTATGTATATCTAAATATGTCGATTTACTTAAGTGGATGGACTAAATTATATTATAGTTTATTCATGCTCAATACGTGCGGAATTAATTACGCACGTATTGAAAAGCCACTGTGACTAGTGTTTTTTTAAAAGATAATATTGTCTTACTACTTATATGTATTGTGAATACCCTAAAATAAATAGACATCTTATGATGAAGTTGTTGAAAAACATTTGGATATTTATCATATAGTTACAAATGAATACCCCATCATGAAGTTTTTTTTAATAGCTGCTATCTACATCATTTGGAATTTGGGTTTGTTATGTGCTCAGGAAAAGACACCTGCTTCAACCATCTTTCTGCATGAGGAGCCTGTCAACATCTCTCTTACTTTTGATCAAAAGAAATTTATCAAAGACAAGAATAAGGATGAATATCAATTAGCTCAATTCCAATGCTACTTAGAGGATAGCACATTGCTTGAAAGTGAAATAAAACTTAAGGCCAGAGGCTTTTTTAGAAGGAATCATTGCGCATTTCCTCCCATAAAACTCAAATTTGAAGACTGCGATCATGCCGATCTGAGAAAATGGGATGAAATTAAGATGGTTACACTATGTAGAAAAGGACCTGCTTATGAGCAATATGTATTGGCTGAGTATGTATGTTATAAGATTTTCAATGTACTTACTGATAATAGTTTTAGAGTACGATTGGCTAAGGTAACCTACAATGATTCCGAAGGAAAAAAGAAGACTGAAACAAATTGGGGATTTCTTATTGAAGATATAGATGTTTTGGCAGAAAGGTTAGGAGGTGAAGAATTAGAAGATGTACAAGTTCATACAGAGAGGACAGAAAGAGACCAAATGACATTAGTTTCTGTATTTGAATACTTTTTAGGTAATACGGATTGGTCTGTGCCTGCAAATCACAATATCAAGCTAGTCAAATTAAATGATCCATCCATACCTTTACCGATAGCTATACCCTATGATTTTGATTATTCTGGGTTTGTAAGTACTACCTATGCTGTACCTAATGACAACCTCCCTATCGATAATGTCAGAGAAAGACTCTATCGTGGCTATTGTAGAACAGAAGAGGAATATCAATCAGTATTCAATCTATTTAATGAAAAAAGAGAAGATATCTATGAGGTAATAAATGGATTTGAATATTTAGACAAACGCAATAAAAAGAGGATGAATAAATACATGGATGACTTTTATCAAATTATCAATAATCCTGGCTCCGTGAAATGGGAGATTATGCAGCATTGTAGAACCTAGACACCGTATTAATGTTAATCATGGATGTTTACCTAAAGCTCTCAAATAATTGAGCAAAGTGTCTGGTAAGTCAGTCTGTATGACATTGGCACCCTTTTCAACCAAGGATCTGTAAGCACTCACTAGGTCACCAGTTTTCGCAATTGTATCTGCTGTCCCCAATGCATTGATCCAGATTCGTACTTTTCGTGCTTTTAGGGTTTGTACAATATCTTTTTCGAAAAAGCTTGGATCGATATGGATGATTAGAGGTTCGTACTTATCAGTGAACCTTACTACATCACTGAATGATCTTGCTCTCGGCATTACAGTATATGAAGGGTTTAGTAGTAAAATACTATCCAATACAGTGGTATCGCTATCAAAAAAGATAACCTGTTCCGAGTTACCAATTTCTTCCACTATTTGTGTTAAATGCAATACTGATGCATCTTTAATATCTAAATCCACCAAAATTCGGTCTTTTGATAGGGTTAATGCATCCTTTAAAGTAGGGATACGATATGCCTTACCATCCTTGCTTTTAAGTGTCATATTATAAAGCTGCTCCCAGGTAAAATCGGAAACTTCTCCTGAACCATGAACTGTCCTGTCTATGGTACGATCATGCATAAGGATTAATTTGCCATCTTTTGTGGTTCGAACATCTAATTCAACAATATCTACTCCTAGCGCGATTGCCCGTTCTATAGATGCCAATGTGTTTTCAGGTACATCCTGGTGGGCACCTCGATGCGCTACGACCATCACGTAATCTGAAATAGGATCATGTAAAGCATCAATAATACTGTTTACGGATACGTTCTGTCCGTGAACAATAGAACATAATACTGCCTGAAAACAGCAGATTAATATTAAATTATGAAATCGATTCATGTGTTGAGAGTTCTATATGCAGCTCTTTCAATTGTTCCTTATTGACTGGAGAAGGAGCGTCTAGCATCACATCTCGGCCAGAGTTATTTTTAGGGAAAGCTATAAAATCCCTAATAGAGTCAGCATGATGCATGATCGAACATAATCGATCGAATCCAAATGCGATACCTCCATGAGGGGGAGCACCATACTCAAAGGCTCCCATAAGAAACCCGAATTGTGCTTCAGCTTCTTCTTTGGTAAATCCCAACAAATCAAAACACCTTGATTGTAGTTCGCGATCAAAAATTCTTATGGAACCTCCACCTATTTCCCATCCATTTATCACGAGGTCATATGCATTAGCTTTGGCTGATTGCAATACTTCAAAGTCTTCACTTTCCATGATTCGGGGAATATCCTCTTCAGATGGAGAAGTAAAAGGGTGGTGCATGGCATGAAATCGTTCCAACTCTGGATCCCATTCAAGCCAGGGAAAATCAAGTACCCAAAGAGGTTTAAATTGGTCTTTGGAACGCAAGCCCATTCTTTCCCCCATTTCCAATCTCAAATCACTTAATTGACTTCTAACTTCATCGGTATGTCCACTTAAAATAAGTAGTAAGTCTCCAGGTTCAGCTCCAAATTTATCAAGCCAACCTTGTAAATCCGCTTCACTGTAGAATTTACTAACAGATGATTTAATACTCTGATCTTTTCCATACTTAACATACACAAGTCCCTTTGCTCCAACCTGGGGTCGCTTCACCCAATCAGTAAGCTTTTTCAAATCCTTGTTAGAATATTCATCAGCTTGTCCTGTGGCATTAATACCAACTACTAACTCTGCATCATCAAAAACACTAAATCCCTTGTTTTTTACTACATCATTAAGCTCCACAAAAGTCATTTCAAATCTGATATCTGGCTTGTCTGATCCATAAAGACGCAACGCGTCATCGTACAACATCCTAGGGAAGTCAGGTAAATCGACATCCAGCGTTTTCTTAAAAAGATATTTAGTCAGTCTTTCAAAAGTTGAGAGGACCTCATCACGTGTCACAAAAGACATCTCGCAATCAATCTGCGTAAATTCAGGTTGTCGATCCGAGCGGAGGTCTTCATCGCGAAAACATTTTACAATTTGAAAATATTTATCTAGGCCTGAGACCATCAATAGTTGCTTAAAGGTCTGTGGGGACTGAGGAAGCGCATAAAACTGACCCGGGTTCATCCTGCTAGGCACAACGAAATCTCTTGCCCCTTCTGGAGTACTTTTTATTAAAACAGGAGTTTCTACTTCAATAAAGCCTTCATCAGCTAAGAATTTACGTGTTTCAGTTGCCAGCTTACTTCGGAAAATGAGATTTTGCTGTACGACTCCTCTTCGTAAATCCAGATATCTGTATTTCATTCTCAAGTCATCCCCTCCATCCGTGTTATCTTCTATAGTAAATGGGGGAAGCTTGGACACATTAAGTATATCGAGTTGATCTACTACTACCTCAATATCTCCTGTGGGAATCTTGGGATTTTTACTGGTACGCTCTCTTACTTTCCCATTGATCCTAATCACGTATTCTCTTCCCAACTTTTCAGCTTGTTCATTGAGTGTTAAATTTTCCTCCTCACTGAAAACGAGTTGTGTAATGCCATAGCGGTCTCTGAGGTCCACAAATGTCATCTTACCAAATTTACGCGTCCTTTGAAGCCAACCGGCGAGTGTTACGATGTTATCGACATGCTGTATGCGAAGTTCTCCGCAGTTGTGGGTTCTGTACATTCGATTATTATTCTTGTAAAAAAGGGATTTCGCTACAAAAATAGGAGTTTTTGTAGTGCAAAAGGTAATTAATTTTACGAACAACTTAGCTCTTTGATGTAGGTATATCTTTTACGCAACGGAAGCCCACGTGGAATAATCCTGTTTCAGGAGTAGTTCCCGACCTTCCTGATACTCTGTAACCGTGGCAGTATGATGGATCACACATGAATGAACCTCCACGTATTACCTTTTCACTTTCTTTATTGGGTTGAAAACCAGACACATCAGTACCATATGGTAAATACCAGTCTTCACACCATTCCCAGACATTTCCACTCATATCTTTAAGACCCATAGAGGTTTCTCCGAAAGTGCCAACAGGACTTGTATATTCATATCCATCGGCAACAGTATTTACTTCAGGGAAATATCCCTGCCAGGTGTTTGCTTTATATACACCTTCTTCAACAAGTTCTGTACCCCAGGGGTATCTCTCTCGCTTATTTTTGGCGCTTCTTGCTGCGTGTTCCCATTCAACTTCTGTGGGTAATCTTTTCCCTGCCCATTTACAGTATTCCTGTGCATCTTTCCATGATATCTGTGTGACGGGATGATCTTCAGGAGCTTTGTAACCATCTGGACCTAGTGGATACTCCCAATATGCACCAGGGACGAGTGTCCATGTTTTCTGATGCTTATCAAACACTCCAGAATCCCCAAATTTTTCTGCATCAGTAACATATTGTGTTGTCTGCACAAATTTGCGAAAGTCTCCCACTGTTACTGGGCTGATGTCCATAAAATAGCTCTGTACCTGTTGCGGAGTGACAGGTTGCTCACGAGGGAGTCCTTGATAGGAGCCCATTTCTACCCATCCTCCGGGAATAAAAATCATACCCTCAGGTTCTGTAATACCTTCCGGTAAGGTTGAAAGGGGGGGAGTAGTTTCTTCTGATAATATATCCAATGAATCCTCGCTAGTTCTCGCCACTAACTGGGTTGAATCATAGGGTACTCGGGAGGGAGTATTTTTAACGGCATTGGTACGACTGACATCCAATTCAGAAGATGGAATATAATCGCTCTTTTGAGCTTCCTGATTTTCGGAATCAGTTGATTGACAACCTATGGCTGCCCACAATAAACCAGTAATGACAAGACTACATATGTTAACTCTCATATATACAAATTACTAAGTCAGGACATAAAATGTCAAATAGATACAACTTTTTCACAAATTAGAATGTAATGCGAAGTGTGTTCTATCTATATAGGTTTTACTTTTTAAAATCTTTTTCCATGGAAGAAAATGAATGCTCGCTTAGCTTACAGATTCAATCTTGAAAATCATGTACAAATGGTTCTGGTCTTTTGTTATCTGTTTAAGCGGCTTTAACTTATATCCACAGGAGCTGCATCCAATATCAAAATATAGAAATTTGTATGAAGATAATCCAATACATAGTATTAATGGTACTTTTTTTCCAGATTCGCTAAAAACCGCGGCTTTATTGGAGCCATCTCCTGCGCACTTTGCGTTAATTCCCTCTTCAGCATCTGATCATACCAATCTGTATGTCGCTTCATCAGTTCGGCAAAAGATATATATTGCAATAGAAGATCTCGGAGAGTCCCAGGTATTAAAACTATCGCTTGATGTGTCAGAAGGAGAACATATTATCCCTTTGTCTCTATATAATATATCTATAGGATGGTACTGGGTAAGAATTGACTATGCCCATCATGTAGTGTATATATCGTTAATGATAGAAAGATAAGTGAAGAATGCTACCCATTCTTCAATAATGATTTGGGATAATTTCTAGGACAAAAAAACGATATTCCCTGGGTGCGTGGTGAGTTGTAATTGCTGGTTATCGATTCTTACTACCTCATTTAACCTCACAAAGTCTCGTTCTTCCACGAGTAAAAGGTAAGGGTTGGTATCCTCAAAAAAACTATCCAGGAACAAATTTTCTGGATCTGGTTTGAAGGGACTATTTTTTTGTAATGCATTCCAATACCCCTCCATTTGACGCCTGTATTGATGTTTTACGATTCTTCTGAAGAGATAAGGAAAAATAATAACTTCAGAAGTGAGCTGAGAAAAATGTTGTATGTTAATTCCTTGTATTGTCTCATCCTCGGACCATAAGTTCATTTTTTGGCGCTGTGCATTTAGCACTCCATAGATTAGAGGTTGACGTAAAACAGCAGAAAGTGTCATATAGAAATAGGGGTATGCCAGTCCATTTGCGACTAATTTATAATTAACAGATTCCTTGATAATGTCAAGAAGATCTTGATTATCAAATTTAACACCATCCTTCTGGGTGGTTTTTCCAGGAAACACCCATGAAATGGGACGACCTTTTCTATCCACGTCATTTACTACTATATAACCCTCAAGCTGATCTGTCCCCTTTTCTTTGTATGTAGCTTTGTCATTACCATTGACAACCTCAATTTTCTTAATCCATTTCCTGCCAAATGCAGACCCCCAATTAATATCTTTAATGTTGAGATAGGAAAGTAGTTTTTTGGTCGCTAAATCACCATATATATCGGGTTGACGATAATTTCCTGGGCTGGGTTTGTCAGCTTTTGGAGAAGACCTATGTCTCAACTCCTTTGGAGGAGGAAGCATACTTGGTCCATAATGTGTCTCTAATGCATCTATGCCCTGTAAGCGAAGTTGTACACTGCCATTACCATCCTGGAGTTTTTCCTTGAAAATGGTCTCGTACTGCGTGGGAACCTTTTTCCATTGGTTGACATTATGCGCCTCAAACATAATCGAATCGCCATCAGGAGCATATCCCACAACATGAAAATGACCTTTAATCAAGAAATATTCCATGGAATTAGTTGCTGAAATGTTGTATGTAGAGGAAAGAAAAAGAATGTCTGTAAATGGAAAACAGGCTGATTATATCGAAAAATAGTAATATTTTATACTATAAAATACGATATTAATAAATTCTGTAGGTGAAGTCAATAGAAGATGACAAAGGCATAAGTTTAAATTTTGTAATTGGTTATAATATATTATCTTCTGTCCGACCCAGTTTACATTAAAGTATCTTTACATCAAAGAAAGATTGATTACATCGTTTCTTCTAATCTGAATCATATATAAACACTATGGACTCAAATTTGATTCCCATTTTCGCTATAAGCATAGGAGGCTTAGTCGCTATCACTTACATGATACTAGATTTTGTATCAAAAAAACAAAAATCAAACTCTAGCAACTCTGAACGAGATATAGAAGTCGCTGCACTTTCAGGCGAAGTCGATAGATTAAAATCTCATAATAACCAACTACAAAAACGCATAGAAAACCTGGAGGCAATAGTAGTAGACAATGATTTGGAAAATTTTCGGACGGAATTTAAGAGTTATGATAACGCTGCTGGACAACCAATGACTGAAACTCCTTCTCAATCAAAGGAGAAGCAATAAAAAAGGATAGTAATAAATGCAGCCCGATAAATATTATCACCCATTTATCGGGCTGGTTTTCTCTTTGCAAACGAACTCATCACCATACATTATGGAATTCCCAGGTACTTGTGTGTTTGTTGACTAAGGCGCCAGCGAGGATGCTTTTTTATATATTCCAGGATCAATGGAGTAACTACGTCTCTCTTACTCCACTCTGGTTGTAGGTATAACGCCATTTTATCATGGCATTGTTGCGCATGAGATTCTGCCCAATTAAGGTCGTGAGCATTGTAAATAATGATTTTTAGCTCATGAGCCGATTGATAATACGCTGGTAAGGGATTCTTAAACTTTTTTGGAGAAAAACAAATCCAGTCCCAGTGACCTGTGAGTGGATGTACGCCTGCTGTCTCAATGTGATTGATGATATGTTGTTGATGAAATATGGACGTAAGTGTTGTAAGGTCGTATATAGTGGGCTCTCCTCCGGTTACAATTATTCTTTGTGCAGAATGGTTTTGGACTTCATTCAAAATATCATCGCATGACATCATTTGTTCCCGGGTGTAGGACCAGGACTCTTTTACATCGCACCAATGACAGCCTACATCGCAGCCAGCTAATCTGATAAAGTATGCAGGTGTTCCAGTCCAGTATCCCTCTCCCTGAAGCGTATAGAAATGCTCCATAACAGGTAGAGGGTCAGCTTGGTGATACAAAAAGTCATTGGACTTAACACTTCCCTTTCCTACAGAAATCATATTGATTATTTTTTCTACCAACAACGTTGTGATGACTTTGTTATGTTTATCTTTTTACCCAAAATTATGATTCTACATTTTCATGGATATGGGTATTGACAAAGGCTTCTAAGGTATTCTTAAGTAACATAGCAACAGTCATTGGGCCTACACCTCCTGGGACTGGAGTAATATAGCTAGTTTTGGGTGCTACCTTTTCAAAGTCTACATCTCCTTTGAGTCGAAAACCTAGTTTTGTATCTGGCGCTTCTACCCTTGTGATACCAACATCTATAACAACTGCACCTTCTTTTACCATATCTTCGGTTATTAAACCAGGTTTTCCTACCGCTACGATGAGTATATCCGCTAGTGGACACAGCTTTTTCAATTCTTCGGCAGGGGTATATTTATGACAAAGTGTCACCGTTGCTTCCCCTGGATACCCTCCTCTGGACATGAGAATAGATGTTGGTCTGCCTACAATGCGACTTCGTCCCACCACAACACAGTGTTTGCCTTTTGTAGGAATATTGTAGCGAGAAAGCAATTCGAGAATTCCCGAAGGAGTAGCAGGAATCAGCGTCGGAAAATAATTTTGCGTAAGCATTCCCACATTAAAAGGATGGAACCCATCTACATCTTTTTGAGGATCAACAGTTTGAATCACCTTCTGTTGTGAGATATGAGGAGGTAATGGCATCTGAACAATGATACCATCTACCGATGGGTCGTTGTTACTATTGGTCACGGCAGAAAGTAGCTCATGCTCGCTAATATCACTTGGCAGGTTTATGAGACTCGATGTAATGCCGACATAGTCACAAGCACGAATTTTATGTCTTACATAGGTATGTGATGCAGGGTCATTGCCGACGAGTATGGCAACGAGATGTGGAGTTCTGAACCCACTTGATTTGAGTTGTTCAACCTCCACTTTGATTTCGTCTCTGATTTGTTTTGAAAGCATTTTGCCATCCAGAATATTCATAGGCAAGGGTAATTAATACAGGTTTTGATTGCTTGATGAAGTAAATTGAATGAGTATAAATCAGATGCTATTGCAACCTAGTCAGGGATTATCTTCTGATAATTGGTATCGCAATATGTTTCCACAAAGTTACAAAAAAAGTAAGGGTTGACCGCACCTGCAATCAACCCATTCCCTTATGTTTGATCTATATTACAAACCCATGGTCCATTGATATGGATCATCAGCCGACCCGGATTTAATATCCTGAAGGGTAGTTCTCAACCATGTGCTGATATGTTGCTCCCTGGTAGAAGGCAGAATCATGTCTCTCCCTGCAAACCCTATTCTATCTACATGTGCAATCGTGGCTGCTGTACCAGCACCAAAAACTTCTTGAAGCGTACCTTGTTCATAGGCGCTTTCTATCTCAAAGATAGAGAGCAACCGCTCTTCTACGTCATATCCATTATCTTTCAAGAGTCTAATTACACTGTCTCTGTTGATACCTGCCAGAATCGTACCTGTTAAAGGAGAGGTGATTACTTTGTTATCTATAACAAAAAAAACATTCATCGTCCCGCATTCCTCAATATAGGTATGCTCTTTAGCGTCGAGCCATAGCACGTTATCATATCCCTGCGATTTGGCAATTTTATCTGGAAGAATGGATCCAGCATAATTCCCAGCGCATTTTGCACTTCCGGTACCTCCCTGAGTAGCTCTTACAAATTCCCTGCTTGTCAATAAACTCACGGGTTTACTGTAATAAGCACCTACAGGACAGGTGAAAATCGTGAAAATATAAGTATCTGAAGGTCTTATGCCTACGTATTCATCAGTGGCAAAATATAGGGGACGAATGTAAAGCGAACCTTTATCTGTAGGAGGAATCCAAGCATGGTCTAGTTTTACTAATTCTTGCAACCCGTCCATAAAAATATGATATGGGATTTCGGGCATGCACAACCTATATGCTGACCGATTCATTCGTTTGTAATTCTCCTGAGGTCTAAACAAAATGGGCCGACCCTGAGGTGATAACTGAGCTTTTAAGCCTTCAAAAACAGATTGTCCATAGTGCAACGCACAAACGCTAGGGGCGATTGATAATTTACTGTAAGGTTTGATGACTGCTTCTCCCCATTTTCCATTACTGTATTGGGCAATCAACATATGATCGCTAAATACTCTTCCAAAAGGGATATGGTTCATGTCAATTTCCTGGATACGCGAATGAGCGCTCTTCTCAATTCTTATGGATGCTTGCAATAGCTCCGTCGAATCTGTATGTGTCATCTTGAATCTTTATTTTCTTTCTGATCGTTTTGAAAACTTCTCGAATAATCTTTGCCTTTAAATTTCATGATAAAAGAGTATCTTTTACCTTCCACCATGGGTTTTCTGCTTATCTTAAAATGATGTATTCCGGAATGGTCAGCAACTACTCCCTTGATCCATACTTTTTCCCCTTCGGGATCAAATAAGTGTAATTCTACAAAACCAGGATAGTTCACTTCATACTTAACATCTATGTACGTATCATATATAGTAATCTCTTCTACATACAACCTCGGCTCATTTATAATACTAAACGACGCATCCCCTTTCGTGATATGTGGATGGATATTTAAAAGAAGTATAGCGGTAATGCAATACTTTAATAAAAATGGTAGAAAATTTTCTTCTCTGTTCATCGCTACATAAAAGTTTATAAAATTACAATTTACCCTCTGTTATATTTAACAACGTACAATGAATGCAATCGGTCAATAGTTCCTCTACAAAATTTATCTGATAATATATGTAATTACCAAGCTATGACAAAATAACTATTGACTCCTTACGTTAAGCACTCGGTAAAAAAACATGCTCTTTGCAATAGCCTAAGATCTGACTTGTAGCTCCAGATTGTTGATGAACATATTCTTCTAACTTACGATGTATTTCTTTTCTTAGTTCTGGATTGAGTATGATTTTTTCTTCGAATTCTACTAAATCTTCAATAGAAGAAACAGGAAATCCACAGTTGATATTTATCAATGCCTGAGCTTCGGGGAATTTATGATATTTAGGGCCAAATGCTATAGGTATACCAAATACTGCAGGTTCAAGAATATTATGGAGTCCTTGTTTCCATGCTCCACCTACATAAGCCATTTGACCATAAGCATATATTCTGGATAGCATACCCACATTATCAATCCATAATATTCTATGGTTATGTGCTAATTGATCCATATTGGAAAATGTAAGAGATTCTTCTGGAAACTTTGAAATCCAATGCATGATACGTGTTTTGTTTATTTCGTGAGGAGCAACAATCATCTTAATCGGATATCGATGTTGCAATTTTTTATAGGCTTCAAATAGTATTTCTTCATCTTGTGGCCAAGTGCTTCCGGCAATCAATACTATATCATCATTCGCAAAGATAGAAATCTCTGGTATGTCTTTGAAATGAGTTACTGTATCTAGTACTCGATCATATCTCGTATCCGAACTTTGTATCACATTAGCCCCAGAAGCAAACGATTGAATGAGTTGAGCGGTGAGAATGTCTTGAGTGAATATGGCATCCAATTGTTGGAAAGTATTCCTGTAAAGAGAGGAGAATATACTTTTGAAAAATGAACTGTTTTCGTTCATCCGAGCTGAAATTAGTATTACGGGGATATGTCGGGAAAATAATTCCTGAAGAAAGTGTAACCAAAGATCATATTTGACAAATATGACTAACTTCAAATGGAATTGCTGTATAAAATCCCTGGCATTTCGCCGTGTATCCAGAGGAAGATATGTTACCTTATCTGCCTGGGAATAATGTTTCCTGACTTCAAACCCTGAGGGAGAGAAAAAGGTTAAAAGAATGGCATATTCTGGATATAGAGAATGTATGTGTTCAAGAATTGGTCTTCCTTGTTCAAATTCTCCCAATGACGCACAATGTAACCATACCCACTGTCTATCAGTAGGTAGGTCGGAAAATTGATCCCTCCACTTGTGTCTCCCCCAAATCCATTTTTTTGCTTTGGTGTTCCAGATTGAGGCTATGAAAATAAGACATCCATATAAATAAATGGAAATCTGATAAATAGATCGCATATTTGAATCAGTTTTCTAAAAAGATAACCGAAAACTACAGAATATTACTAATTCATGTATGTTTTTGTCCCATTAAATCATAAGTGATGTAGTTTTACAATCATAATATTGTTAAGGCAGAATAATTAAATCATAGATGAAAAAATGGGTTTTTTTGTTTAAATTTTATAAATTTAATTTCTGGAATTAAATTATGGATAAGAGAATCCACATGGTTGATGTAATCTCCCAGCACAAAAAGATTGAGGAAGAAATGGACGTAGCAGTAAAAGAAGTATTGGGATCTGGAGCGTTTATAAATGGTCCTGCTGTGAAGGAGTTTCGAAAAAATCTCTCTCAATATCTGGGAGTTTCACATGTTATATCCTGTGCAAATGGTACAGACGCCCTTCAGGTAGCCTTTATGGCGCTTGATTTATCACCAGGAGATGAAGTAATCACTCCTTCATTTACTTATGTAGCAACCGTTGAAATTATTGCACTGCTCAAATTAAAGCCTGTATTCATAGAGGTTGATCCCTTGACATTTAACATGTCTCCCTGCAAAATTGAAGAGGCGATTACAGATAGAACGAAGGCTATTCTTCCGGTACATTTATATGGCCAATCAGCAAATATGTTACCCATTCTCGAAATTGCAGAAAAACATAATTTGTATGTGATTGAGGATAATGCGCAAGCGATTGGAAGTGTATACACTTTTCCAGATGGAAACTCCCAAAAGACCGGAACAATTGGGCATATTGGATGTACCTCATTTTATCCCAGCAAAAATCTTGGAGCATGTGGAGATGGTGGAGCAATATTTACCAATGACGATGAATTGGCAGAGAAAATATGGGTGATATGTAATCACGGATCTAAAAAAAAGTACTACCACGATTCTATCGGAGTAAATAGTAGATTAGATTCCGTACAGGCTGCCATATTGGATATCAAACTCACACATCTGGATGAATACAATGATGCCAGAAGGTGGGCTGCGGATTTATATGATGAGAGGCTAGCAGATCATCAAGACAAACTTATATTACCATATAGGGCTCCATATTCCAAGCATGTCTTTCATCAGTATACATTGCGGATTAAAGAAGGCAGAGCAAAGCGAGATCAAATTAAGGAGTACCTTGCTGCTCATCAGATACCTTCTATGATATATTATCCCGTTACGCTTCACCTGCAAGGCGCTTATAGAGGTTATGGCTATTCAGAAGGAGATTTGCCAATATCTGAAAACCTCACGGGTGAAGTGCTTAGTCTCCCAATGCACCCCGAACTAGACCGAGACCAAATTACATTTATTACACAAACACTTATAAACACACTCAAGAACTAATTTTAACTCTTAAATTTAATCACATGAAGATTGCTGTCATCGGCTCAGGCTATGTAGGACTTGTTACTGGAACTTGCTTTGCGGAAGCGGGCAATGAAGTTTTATGTGTCGATAACAATCAGGAAAAACTTGCTAAACTTAAATCCGGAGTTATTCCCATTTACGAGCCGGGTCTTGAAACGCTATTTCTCAGGAATACAAAGGAAGGAAGACTCCATTTTACTGATTCTCTTCAGGAGGCCGTTGATATGGCAGAGATTATCTTCTTGGCATTACCCACTCCACCGACTGAAGATGGATCTGCTGACTTAAAATATGTATTAGGCGTCGCTGAACAAATCGGTACTTTATTAAAAGAGTATAGGATAGTGGTTAATAAAAGTACTGTACCTGTAGGTACGGCTGACAAAGTAAAAGATGTTATTAGTGCAAATACTAATGTTGAGTTCGATGTAGTATCTAATCCTGAATTTCTAAGAGAAGGATTTGCCGTACAAGATTTCATGAAACCAGAGCGTATCGTGGTCGGTGTAAGTAGTGAAAGGGCTCAAAAGAAAATGAGTCAATTGTATCAGCCCTTTGTTCGTTCTGGAAATCCTGTGATCTTCATGGATGAACGCAGTGCAGAAGTGACAAAATATGCTGCGAACTCTTTCCTTGCAACTAAGATTTCTTTTATGAATGAAATTGCTAATCTATGTGAACTCGTTGGAGCTGATGTGGATAATGTGCGCAAAGGAATCGGTACCGATACCAGGATAGGAAAAAGGTTTTTATTCCCCGGAGTAGGATATGGAGGGTCATGCTTTCCAAAAGATGTTTCTGCATTATTTAAAACCTCAAGCGAATATGGGTACCATTTTCAGATCCTCGATTCAGTGATGAATGTCAACAAAAAACAAAAACATATTCTCGTAGAGAAGATCGTTTCCCACTATGGGAATGATTTAACGGGTTTGGTTTTTGGGGTCTGGGGATTAGCATTTAAGCCTAATACAGATGATATTAGAGAAGCTCCTTCATTGGTGATCATTAAAGAACTTATGGACCGAGGGGCTAAGATTAAAGCATTTGATCCAGAGGCAATGGAATCGGTTAAAAAATATGCCAACGTACAGCCTGAGTTTGCTGAAGGGATGTATCAAGCCATTGAAGGGGTAGATGCTTTATTAATCGTCACAGAATGGAATGAATTCCGCGTTCCAGACTTCGAAAGGGTGAAGCAATCACTAAATGAACACATTATTTTTGATGGTAGAAATGTGTATGAATTAAGTGATATGGAAAATCAAGGGTTCGTATACTATTCCATAGGTAGAAAGACGATAAATATTAGACAGGCACTTCACTCAAAATAATAATATGTGTTGAGTCTTATGAATTAATGATAAACATAGGCCAGGAGAGTTATCCCTGGCCTTATTTTTGAACTGAAAAAATTAACAACCTTCGTTGCATTCAACCTTGTATAGTATTAGATATTTATTTTTTTGAAATTAGAGAGAACTATTCAAATTTTTGTTTGGAATTTAAAAGTGTAAGAAATAATATTTTTCTTTTCGTGTAAAATAATTTTTGTATGTCGACATTAACTTCTAGTAAACCTAAAGTACTCATTACCGGAGGAGCGGGTTTTTTAGGTTCTCACCTTGCTGATAGATTCTTAAAAGAAGGTTTTGCTGTTATTGCAATGGATAACCTGATCACTGGTAATCTTGATAACATTGCACATCTGTTTGGCACAGAGGATTTTGTATTCTACAGGCACGATGTTACCAATTTTTCGTGGGTAAAAGGAGATCTACACTACATTATGCATTTCGCTTCTCCCGCGAGTCCTATCGATTATTTGAAGCTCCCTATTCAGACATTGAAAGTTGGCGCAATGGGAACTCATAAAATATTGGGATTGGCTAAAGAGAAAGGAGCCAGAATGCTCATAGCTAGTACCTCTGAGGTATATGGTGATCCTCTTGTCCATCCACAAACCGAAGACTATTGGGGGAATGTAAATCCTATTGGATTTAGAGGAGTGTATGATGAAGCTAAACGATATATGGAGGCGTTGACCATGGCTTATCACCGTACACACGGGTTGGAGACTCGAATTGCTCGTATATTCAATACGTATGGACCTAGAATGCGTGTAGATGATGGTAGAGCACTTCCCGCTTTTGCTAGCCAGGCACTGAGTGGAGAAGATATTACTGTTTTTGGTGATGGAAGTCAGACGAGGAGCTTTTGCTATGTAGATGATTTGGTTGAAGGTCTTTACAGATTATTAATGAGCGATGAAGCAATGCCTGTCAATATTGGTAATCCCAGCGAAATATCTATATATGACTTTGCAAAAGAAATCATCGAACTAACCAACTCTTCAAGTAAGATTGTCTTTAAAGACTTGCCTAAAGATGATCCTAAAATTCGTCAACCAGATATCACCCGTGCAAGAGAAATACTAGGTTGGGAACCAAAAGTCTCAAGAAAAGAAGGACTTTCTAAAACGTTGTCTTACTTCAAAGAAAAAATTAATGGGATTCAAGAAGTCAAAGAGCCAGTTAACTGATTTATATATCATTGAACCCGATGTTTTTGGCGATGAAAGGGGATATTTTAAAGAAGTATACAACCACCGCGCATTTGACAGTATTGGACTGGGAGATCTTGAGTTTGTTCAAGACAATCTCTCTTATTCACAAAAAGGGACGTTGCGCGGGTTGCACTTTCAGATCCCCCCTTTCTCACAGGGTAAATTAGTTACTGTGCTTGAAGGAAGTGTGTTGGATGTTGCATTAGACCTTAGAATAGGTTCTCCTACCTTTGGCCAATATGAATCCTTTGAACTCATTGCCTCTGAACATAAAATGATTTATATCCCTCCAGGGATGGCTCACGGATTTCAGGTTCTTTCTGAATCTTGCCTCTTTATGTACAAATGTACCAAATTTTATCACAAGGAATCTGAAGGTGGAATTGCTTGGGATGATCCTCATCTGAAAATCCCATGGAAAGATATACCTCCTATTTTATCTAATAAGGATCAACATTATCCGATTTTTAGGGATTTTGAATCTCCTTTTATATATGATAGCGAGAAGCTTATGTATAAATAAATTCCTGATCAACAGTTTTGATGGTGAGTTTATTGCTTGGAGAAGCCTCGCAATGCCCAATAATCTGAGCATCTATGTTTAGCGCTTGTGCTTTGTTGATAATAGCATCTGCATACTGTTCTCGGGTATAGATTTCTAATCTATGCCCCATGTTGAATACTTTGTACATTTCCTTCCAATCAGTTTGTGAAGCAGATTGGATGAGTCTGAATACCGGAGGTATATCAAACAGATGGTCTTTGATGATATGTATTTGGTCAACAAATTTCAAGCATTTTGTTTGACCTCCTCCTGTGCAATGAATAAGACCATGAATATGTGAGTGATAGCTTTGTAAGAGATCGTGCATCAAGGGCAGATAGGTTCGTGTAGGACTCAGCAGTAATTTACCTATATCTAATTGTTGGTCTTCCCAGGTATCGGTTAATTGAAAAGGGCCTGTATAAATAAGCTCATCCGGGACATTGGAGTCATATGATTCAGGATATTGTTGTCTATACTTTTTGTGGAGGACATCATGTCTTGCGTTTGTCAATCCATTACTGCCAATTCCGCTGTTGTACGCGGGTTCATAGACTGTCTGTCCAAAACTGCTCAATCCAATGATTACATCTCCAGGGGATATCTTTTCATTCGTAATGACAGAAGCTCGAGGCATACGGGTATATACAGTAGCATCAAATACCATTGTCCTTACAAGGTCGCCCACATCAGCGGTTTCTCCACCCGTACTGGTAAGTTGAATACCATATTGACTTAGCATTGAGGCAAATTCTTCAATCCCATTTAGCATACATGCAAGTACATCTTTGGTAATATAGAATGCATTGCGACCTATGGTGTTGGAAATCAAAAAATGATTGGTAGCACCTGCACATAGCATATCATCGAGATTCATCACTAAGGCATCCTGAACAATCCCTTTCCATACAGAGAGATCTCCAGTCTCCTTCCAATAAATATATGCAAGCGAGGATTTTGTACCGGCCCCATCGGCATGCATGATCGTACAGTATGCCGGATCACCAACTGTGAGGTCAGGTAATATTTTACAAAATGCAGTGGGAAATAATCCCTTATCCAGGTTTTCTATAGCATAATGTACATCACCCTTATCAGCTGAAACACCCCTACGTGAATATTTTTCATCCATACTTACCGGAAATCGATAGAAAGTATTCTAAACTCAGTCCTGCGGTTAGCCTGCTCATCCTCATCACTTTTTTCGGGAAATATCAGGGGTTCCCGTTCACCAAATCCATACCAGTTAACTCTCACTGGAGATATTCCTCTATCTACTAAGTATTTCACAGCTGCTCTGGCACGATTATTAGACAGCACGTCATTATATTCGAGGGACCCATTGGTATCGGTATGAGAACCAAGCTGTATCGTAATATTTGGGTTCTGCTGTAATAAAAACACCAGTCGATCGAGTTCTAATTTTGCATCTTGCCTTAAATAATACTCGTCAAAATCGTAGTAAATATTCTGCAGTTGGATAGGTCTTCCAACGAATATAGCTTCCAGTTGAATGTCAATGTTCCGCTCTAGTGTACCAGAAGGAATCCCAACGGTACTAATATCAATTTCATTAGCCAAATATTCAGGCGCATTACCTAGCACTTTATATTGTTTTTCAAAACCCAATGGAAAGGTATAAAAAGCACTCTGGTCAGTAAAAAAAGTATCAATCGGAATAAGGAATCCGTCTCTATCAATTTCAAATAGGATGGCTGTTGCAAAGGGTATAGGCAATTGCGTATCCAGATCTCGAATGATTCCTTGCAAAGTAAGATCACCTGTGGGAGCTGATTGAAGCGCCCAGTAAATGTCATAACTACCTATTCCCGAAGATCTGTTTGAAGAAAAATAAACCAGCGAGTCATTTTTCAACCACACAGAGCCAATTTCGTCTGAGTTACTATTAATGGGCTGGCCAACATTTCTGGGTTCTGTCCAGACACCATCTTGATATTGGGAAATAAATAGGTCAAAACCTCCATATCCACCTAATCCATTTGAGGCAAAATAAAGAGAATTGCCATCCGAACTAATGTAGGGTGAATTTTCATCGAAGGGTGTATTGATAGTAGTATCTAGCCTTCTCGGTGGAGCCCAACGATTTCCAACCCGTTCAGACGTCCAGATATCATAATCAATCCTGCCATCAGAATCGGGACGATCAGAGGAAAAAAAGATCTTGTTTCCATCAGGAGTTACAGTTGGATTGGCATCATCTGTTGGGTAGGTTCTGATTTTTCCTTTTTCAGTCCTTTCTGTTCGCTTTCCTGCTAAATCTTCAACAAGCTCTGGTTTTCCCCAGGTACCTCTGGATGTATTATAGGAAGAGCGATAAATACTACAACCGTCCTTGTTTTGTTTGGTATTACAGATACTAAAATACATAGTCATACCATCAGCAGTAATGGTTGCGGAGCCATCGTTTTCAGCTGTATTTATCGAACCTGCTAATTTTTCGATATCTACTCCAAAGGTAGTATCGTCTAATGCAGAAACAGAAAAGAGATCCGAAAAATCAGGCTGTCCTAATCTGGAATAAAATTTCCCTTTACCATCTTGGGCTCGATGTGAGGTGAAAATTATTTTTTTATCAGCAGGTGGTCGATTAATGTATATGGGAAATATATCTGCTGCAGGAGAATTAAAAGAGACGTTGCCTATACGATAAGGTGAGGGGCCTTGCGTATTGGCACGCAAGCATCCGTCTATATCTCTTTGAGCCCTGCGGAAATAGTAATCCTGTGATATGTGTTTCTGTTTAAATTTGTTAAAGGAGCTTACCGCTTGTGAACAGTTTCCCAGGTTTTTATATGTTACCCCCAACCAAAAGTAGAGCGTATCATTTGATGTAGAGTCAATTCTCAATGCCTGGATGTAGTTTTCTAGTGCTTGGCGGTAGTTTTCAAGATAGAAATTTGCCTGTGCGTTTTTGACCCTTACTTCAAAATTCAAGGGACTGGTTAGTAGGATTTCTTCGTACTTCTCTCTCGCATCAGCGTAAAATTCACGTCGATAATCCTCATTAGCTCTTTCTAGGAGACGTTCTGTCTGTTTTGACAGGGGTTGTGCCTGTAAAGACACCAAGTCCATTTGATGCAGCAGGATAAATAGGAAAAGGAATTTCCATATACAAAGGCGCGTTATATGAGATGCCATAGATTTAGTAAATTCTGACCTGCAAAAATATAAAATAAGATAGATTTCTGATAAACCTGAACAAACATAGAAAAAAACTGCAAATCCCTCAATTCTAAAACAAAATTATCCAAAGCAAAAAATCACTCGTTAGGATAGCGATGGCTGATACTACGAATGACCGGATCGTAGCTCTCCCCACTCCCTGGGCACCTCTTTCGGTTGATAATCCCATATAGCAACCAATCGAAGATATGATCATTCCAAATATCGTTCCTTTAATCAAGCCTCCTCTGAGATCCCCTGGTTGAAAAAAATCCCGGATAGAATTGAGAAAAATTTGATACGTTATATCCAAAAAGTAATTGGAGACAAAATACGCACCCAATACTGCAATAATCAAAGAAAAAAAAGTTAAAATTGGCATCATTAGACTCAAACCGAGAAATCTGGGTAATACAATATACCTGATTGGATCTATGGACATCGTTCTCAAGGCATCAATCTGCTCAGTAACTTGCATAGTACCAATTTCTGCTGTCATAGATGCTCCGATTCTTCCGCTTATGACCAATGCAGTTAGCACCGGTGCCATCTCCATCATGACCACTCTCGTTACTTGACCACCCATGACAGATAAACTGATCATTCCCTTGAATTGATAAGCTGCCTGCCATGCAATAATTGCTCCTGCAAAAAGACCTATTAACAGGACCAGCGGTATAGAGTTTACTCCTACATGGTCCAATTGATAGATCACTCTTTTGCGATCCTGGAACCCATACTTGACGTTGGACAGTACCTGCCACAGTAAATATCCATAGTTCCCCAGAGATTCTATCATTTCCACATAATACAAAAAAAGGCCATCATATCAACGAAGATGATGACCCTAATATTTAATATTTATTTATAAACGTGATAATTCTCTAAGCCAATGATAGCTTAATGAGAGATTTTCGAAGATTAATCTCTTCCCTGAACCATTGAAATGAAGTACAACAAATAAGCAAGGGAGGTTAATGCTCCCACGACATAAGTCATCGCTGCCCAGTGTAACCCCTTTTTAGCCAGATCATATTCCTCTCCGCGCGTGATTCCCGTCTGTTCAAGCCATGCCAATGCTCGCTTGCTGGCATCAAATTCTACTGGCAATGTGATAAAGGCAAAAAGGGTACTTACTCCAAAAAGAATAACACCTGCCCAGGCCAGTTGAGTGAGCCCTAACAACAACCCCCCCATGATTAAATAGGGAGCAACCGGTGAACCAAATTTCAATAAAGGCACAATAGCAGAACGGAATTGCAACATGGGGTATGAAGTGGCGTGTTGCACTGCATGCCCACATTCATGTGCAGCAACTGCAGCAGCGGCAATAGAAGGAGGCTCATACACCCAATCGCTAAGGTTAACCGTACGATTAGCTGGATTATAATGATCTGTTAGCGTACCTCTGGTAGCCGTTATTTTTACATCATATATATTGTTATCATGTAACATTCGCTCGGCTACCTCATGGCCTTTAAGGCCAGCTGACAATCGAACTTGTGAAAGTTTTTTCATGGTGGACATCATACGATTTCGTACAAATGCACTAACTAGTGCTGCAATGCCACCTATTATCAAATATCCATACATAAGTCTATATAATTTACTAGAGTGTTTTACTGATTCGAATCGAAAAAGTTAGATTTTTTTATCTTCACTAGAAATTCAATTAAAATTAGTGACTGCTAATATATTTTTAAAATATATACTCTATATTTGATAAAATAGTTTAACATTCTCATATTCGTAGATGATTTGTTGATAAAGCTTACCTTTAATGTTCAAGTGAATCTTATATATTTGCTTTTTGAGATAAGTTTTATGTAAAAAGGATTCATGATTATGAACTACAATTTGTTTCGTTAAGTAGAGTTATTTGTTTCATTGTAACTCTTTTAAGAATGGCAAGAAAAATACTTACCTCTTCCCGAGTACCCAAAGAAGGGAATTTACATTACTATCATCTACCCAAAGGCTTACTGGATGTAACACTTTCGAGTAGAATGTATGAGGGGAGTAATGTATTTGAAATAGAGGCGAAAGAAAGACATATCCCAGATCCAGACCATAGATATTATCTCCGTTACCATGCCAATCCCTATACAAATGATAAGCTGGAAATAGAATTTCATCCTTCAGGTTTTTTAAAGAGAGTAAGTGCAATTATTGAAGATAAAAGCCTCGAAGTTATAGACCAGGCGATAAAAGTAGGGGAAGAAGTTACAAAAGCATTGGTTGGAACGAGGAGTGTCGTAGAAAAGCAAGTATTGTTTCAGGCTGCAGTAGATCCGTTTGACGATGAGTCAATGAACCGACTCAACAATCACCTGCAAAGATTGGAAACTGGGCTATCTGTAGAAATAGCGCCGATAACCAATAAGAAAGATACACCCGATAAGTATGAAGCCCCTCGTGATAATGATAACGGAATATTTTGTAGACCGGCTGAGCCTTATGAATGGATTATTAAGACGCAAAATATTGAGCAACGGAGTATCGTGATGCTACCTCATCCTACGATTATTCATTTTATACATCTACCTAGCACGAGATTTGTTACCAATGAGTTTTTAATAGAGTTTGATACCTTGGGGTATCCCATGAAGATTAATCTAGGAAAGCCCAGTCAGGCATTGCAAATTCTAGAGATACCCATTAAAATTTTAAATGCTATTGTGAGCATTCCTGCAAAAATCTTTCAGTTTCGTATTGATTATCGCTCCAAGAGGCAGGAAATGCTCGAGAGTGAGCAAAAGCTCAACGAGAAAATAGAGGCATTGGAAAGAAAGCAAGAAGCATTGGAAAAGAATGTGGATAATACAAAAAAATAAAGCTCTCTTAAAAAAAGAGAGCTATATGCTGTAGGGGAAGGATTCGAACCTTCACGGGGAGGTTAGCTCTTCGCAGAATTTATCCCTGGCCCCCACCCTCGAGACAAGAGGGCATGGCTGCCAATTTCATCACCCTACAGTGTATATGTTAAAAGATCGTTTGTAATTGATTACATGACAAATATATAATAACACGCGAGAAAATTCAAAATATTTCAAGAAAATATTTATAATTTTCTGAATTTGATAATTATTATGACAATAATTAACAATATAGAAAAAAATAATCATTAAGATGGCTGCAAATTTAGAAATTGATAAACTGGATTTACAGATATTATCCATGTTGATGCAGAATGCTCAAATGCCATATACAGAAATTGCCAAAAAATTAGATGTTTCTGGGGGAACTGTCCATGTCAGGATGAAAAAATTGTCCAGTATGGGTGTAGTTAAAGGAGCACATCTGGAAATCGATGCCAGTCTGCTGGGGTATGATATCTGTGCATTTGTGGGGATGTTTCTTGAGAAAGGTTCCTTATACAACCGCATTGTAAAACAATTGGAACATATACCCGAAATCACGGAGATCCATTACACTACGGGGCGGTACGGTATATTTGTGAAGATCGTGAGTCGGAATACCAGAGAACTACGAAGTGTATTAAATGATAAAATTCAGCCTATAGAAGGTATACAACGAACTGAAACATTTATATCGCTGGAGGAAAGCCTCAAAAGACCCATACGCATATTGCGTATGGAGGAGGTAAATTATTGATGATGCGAATAGATATTTTATCATGTGTTCCAGAGTTACTCCATAGCCCTTTACAGCATAGTATCCTTAAAAGGGCGCAAGAGAAAGGCCTGTTGGAAGTTGTAGTGCACGATTTGAGAGACTATGCTTCTGGAAAACACCGTCAAGTGGATGATTATCCATTTGGAGGGGGCGCTGGAATGGTGATGAAGATTGAACCTATTGCCAACTGTATCCGCGCTTTGTTGGAAAAAAGAGCATATGATCATATCATATTTATGACACCAGATGGGGAGCGGTTGACTCAGGCTACAGCAAATGAACTATCTTTGGGAACCCACATCATGATATTAGCCGGCCATTACAAGGGGGTAGATCAAAGGGTAAGAGATTTATTTATTACCAGGGAGTTGTCCATTGGGGATTATGTCCTTTCTGGTGGCGAATTACCAGCTTTAGTATTAGTGGATGCTATCGGCAGACTATTGCCAGGAGTACTGAGTGATGAGACTTCGGCATTGATGGATTCATTCCAGGATAACCTGTTGGAGGCACCTATTTACACCAGACCTTCTGATTTTGAAGGTCACCAGGTTCCCGATGTACTACTATCTGGGCATCAAAAGCAAATTGAAATCTGGAGGGAAGAAGCTTCCATTGCTAAAACCCAAAAACTTCGGCCTGACCTATTAGCCGAAGAGTAGATGGAACGGTGAGGTTGAGTCCTTTTTGTTTTCCAGCTTATTTATTA
>CAZZEC010000087.1:18735-24738 GCA_964652565.1 uncultured Bacteroidia bacterium | reverse complement strand
GTCCGTCATCTGTGTTCTTAACTTTCGTCTGTCGTCCGTCGTCTGTGGTCTAATAACCCTTTCTCCTCCCTCACGAATGATAAATACATGGTTTCATTCATTCTAATACCCGACACATGAATAGGGATATCGCAATCTCTTTGAATCTGTAGCCGTATATTGAGTACCAAATATAAATTCAACATATAATGTTTATGAAATTTACTCAATTCTCTTATTTACTAATAAGTTTTCTTTTTATTATTTCTGCGTGTGAAGGTCCAGAAGGACCTATAGGTCCTCCAGGCCCTCCAGGACTGGACGGACTCGATGGAAACGCAAACGTGTTCAGCATCAATTATGCAATCATAGCTGATGATTGGGTAGATGATGGAGTCCCAGGAGACCCGGAGTTTTTTCGCTTTATTGACTTAAGTGTGCCTGAAGTTACACAGGATATTGTCGATAATGGGCTGGTGTTAGCATATTACAGGGTAGATGAAAGTGAACGCTGGAATTTTCTTCCGTTTACAATTATAAACCACGATCCACCCTTCACACAAGTTTTTGATTTTACCTATGACTTAGGATTTGTAACGCTGTATGTGAAAGCTACTGACCGCGACGGAGATCTTTTTGAAGGAGATGTACGGGTGATTGTTGCCGAAGGAATTCCCATCACTAAAAAAGCCATAGATTTCAGTAATTATGAAGAGGTCAAAGAATTGTTGGGACTGAAAGACTAATAACATCATGGAATTTATTCCAAATTGTCAATAGGTGCGTGTTAACACGCGCCTGTTGATATATTACTGCATCTCTATCTCCCTTGGATATTGTCTTCGCTAAGTTTTCTTCCTACCTTACTGTCAAAGTTGGCTGAATGATACCTGTATCACTAAGTATTGAGGGGCTATATTCCTATCAAAAAAGACAGACTATCGATTTCCAAAAGCTAACCGATGCCCAATTATTCGGCATTTTTGGAGCTACAGGAAGTGGTAAATCCAGCATACTGGAAGCCATCACACTGGCCTTATATAATGAGTGTGAACGACTGAATCGAAATTTACGGAACTACAACCTGATGAACTTACGTTCACGTGGACTGTATGTAGATCTGTCATTTTATTTAGATAGTCGTGATAGCAAACAGTATCGATTTGTTGTTAAGGGGAAAAGAAGTAGCAAACACTTTGAGCAAGTGAAGTATGAACGACAATCGTATCAATGGGAGAATGATCAATGGATACCTGTGTCTTTCGAGACAGCAGAAGAATTACTAGGGTTGAGTTATGAAAACTTCCGCAGGACAGTCATTATCCCTCAGGGAAGATTCAGGGAGTTCATTGAACTCAAGGATACCGCTCGCTCCAAAATGCTCAATGACATTTTCGGCCTGGAAAGATTTATGTTTTCTTACCAGACTAAATCACTCATTAATAAAAATAACACGGAAATAGCTCAGAAAGAGGCCATTCTGCAAAGATTTGATAAACTCACTCAAGAACACCTGGATAAGACGAAATTGGAGATAGAGGAGATGTTACACGCCCTGGAGAAAATCAAAAACATACATCAGGAACGAGTTAACATCCGGGAAAGTCAGGATAGGCTCAAACAATGGGTGGAAGAAGTGGGCAAATTAGAGACTAAACTTTTTGAACTGGACCAGGATAAAGGAAGCATCACTCAAAGAGAAAAACAGTTACAAGAATATATTCAGTGCTTGAATATATTTAGAGATCCGCTCAATCGCAAGATCGAGCTTTCGCAAGAATTGAAAGAGATACACCATACCCTTCGACAGGAACAGGATACCATTGACAAACTCTCACAAGAAATTACCAAATCTAAACAAAGCTTTAAAGAGATAGAATCAAATTTTCAAGCACGTCATAAGCTGAAAGAGAAAGCAGAAGAATTTAGTAGGATCATTGAACTTAAAATTCAGGAAGAATCCATAGGTCATTTAAAGAAACGGATGGAAAATGGGAAGAACAAATTAGTGGAAAAGCAGGAGCAGAAAGCTCAGGAGCGTAGAGAAATATCGGAATTGGAAAAGCTTATTGCTGAAGTGAAATCTTCTCTCCCAGATCCACAACAACTCATGCATATGAGAGAATGGTGGAATAAACAACAATACTTGCTAACGAAAAAAAAGGAGGCTGAGTCGTTCTTAGAGGAATGCAAGGATGAAATACATTCCGCCATACAACACAAGCGCAAACTTATATCTAATACATTTCTGGATGTTCGTCAATACGATCTTCCCACTACCCAAATCGTATCCCTCATCCAAAAAGAAATTGAACGCCTTCAAGCAAAGAGCAAAGCAATAGAAGATCATTTGCAAAGGGCTCAAGTATCTCGCCAATTGGAAAGTTTAGCGAAAAACCTGACAGTAGGAGCACCCTGCCCCTTATGTGGCTCAACGGAACATCCTCTTCCGTTACACATTTCAGATAATGATAATGAGATCACAGAGCTACAATCTGGGCAGGAAGAAGTACAAAGTCAACTGATACAATTAGAACGTGTAATTCCTCTGCTAGGGGAATTAATTAAACAGGCTGATATCTTAAAGAAAAAGAAGAAAAATGGAGAAGAGAAACTGGCATCTAGCGTTCGGGAACTTGAAGAGCACAGAGCTACATGGAACATGGGGGAATCGTTGATAACACTAGAGGAAATTCAGCAATTGCTGGATATTTATCAATCCAGAAAGGATCAAATGGACCAGAATGAGACTCGAATCGTAGCATTGAGAAATGACTTGGAGGAAGTAGAAAAAACATTATCAACTTATCAACAGGTGCTCGAGAATATACAACAAGAATACAGTGAAAAGTTGGGGCATTACCAATCTCAGAAGGCTTCTCTCAAGCAAATAATATACGATGATCAGCGGAAAATGTCCGATGAAGATTTAAGAGAGCAAGCACTAAAAATGGAAAAAGACTACGAGCAAATTGGAGTCCTCTACCAAGATATTGCGCAACAAATAGAAGACCTGAAGGGTAGATTAAAGGCACACGAGGGCAAGCGCGACGTAATGCAGGATTCATATAGAAATACTACACAAAAGCTTGCCAGAATAAATCAGGAACTTGACAAGGAATTGGCAGATTCTACCTTTGATTCCTTTACATACATACAGGAAATATTATCACTCAATCTCAATATAGACGCTGAGAGAAATACACTAGATCAATTTAAGCGCAACTTTACGGAAGCTCAGACGCAATTAACTGAGATCAAAAAGCAGATAGGAGATCAACACTTTGATGCTGAAGTATATAATACGTTAGTAGAAGAAATTACTCAACTTAGAGAGAACATTCGTCAAGAGGAACAGCGTATAGGTGCAAAAAAAATTATGCTTAAAAAAGAACAATCTGAATGGGAGGAAAAACAGCAATTATTAAAAGAATTAGAGGCATTACATATTAGAGAAGAAAACTTAAAGACCATGAGCAATCTGTTTCGCGGGGATGGATTTGTCAAATTTGTTTCTTCGGCATATTTAGAGAACCTATGCATTTCAGCCAACGAGCGTTTTATGAGGCTTACACATAATGCATTGAGCCTCGAAATTGATGAGCAAAATCAATTTCAAGTGCTTGATCGCCTGCATGAAGGCCGAATTCGTTCTATCAGAACTTTATCGGGTGGTCAGACCTTTCAGGCTGCCTTATGCCTGGCATTGGCATTGGCAGACCAGGTCCGACAACAAGCAAATGCTGAGCAAAATTTCTTTTTTCTTGATGAAGGATTTGGCGCCCTAGACAAAGAATCACTCAGGTTGATCTTTCTCACGCTTCAGTCTCTTCGCAAAGAGAATAGAATTGTAGGTGTTATCTCGCATGTAGAAGAACTTCAACAGGAAATAGAAACTTTTCTGCATATACACAATGACCCGGAGTTGGGAAGCCAGGTACAGATGAGTTGGGAGTAATCTCTAAATGAAAATGAGCCTTTCCTCAAAGTACTCATACCTACATTAATTGGGAAAAAACAAAGAATTAATGCACATTAGGTAATCCTTGTTTGACATTCTAAACAAATTTAAGGACTTGTCAAATGAAGTGCTATATAACAATGACTACGCGTTTGGGTTAGGTTTATGTATCTAGATAATATTAATTCAGAAGCTCTCAGATTTCCTTTCAATGAATAACCCAGATTCCCCTGTTATAAATTTTACTAAAATTGTCAGTGAAAACAAGGGCTTTAAGCGTTATGGCGCTCGAAAAATAGCTGCCGTTTATATCAAATTATTGCCTTCATTGATACTTGCTCCAATTGAGAAACTATTTTTTAACCGACAACTGAAACGAAATTCCTTATCCTATCCACCATTATATATTTTGGGTCATTGGCGCAGTGGGACCAGCTTTACTCAATTTCTTCTTAATCAAGATCCTCAACTCATAACCCCTACAAAGTTTGAAACCCTCTTTCCAGATAGTTTTTTGGTAACAGAACCTCTGTTAAAACCATTGGCAGTAAGATTTATTAAAACATTCAATGTTTATGATGCCTGGAAGAAAAATATTTCAGTAAGTATGGACCTGGATTCACCATCTGAAGTTGATACAGGGTTGGTAAATGAAGCTTCACTTTACACGTATCACTGGGGGCATTTCTTTCCGAAATCATGGGATTATTATTTTGAACGCAATGCACTGATGAAGGGTCTTACTAAAAAGGAAATGGAGAAATGGAAGAAATCTATGCTCAAGTTCTATCGAAAAGTTCAGTTAAAGAATCCTCAACATCATCTCTTGATCAAAAATCCTCCTGATACAGGTCGAGTCTCTCATCTATTAGCACTATAACCCGATGCTAAATTCGTCTTTGTATATAGAAATCCTTATCAAGTCTTCTACTCAAACGTAAAATTATGGAACAATATCACCAGCATGCTGTCTATGGAACAAATTACGTATGAGGAAATTCGCGAGATCATCCTTAGTACCTATGTGAAACTCCATGAGGCCTACTTAGCGCAAAAGAAACACATTCCTGCAAAAAATCTGGTAGAAATTAAATATGAGGATATGTTATCTCATCCCATGAAAGTATTGGAGGATATATATGAAAAACTGGAAGTGAAAGATTTCCAGAAGGCAAAACCTCACTTTCAAAAGTATCTGGATGAAAACCTTAGGAGTAGAAACAAACTGTATGAGTATCAACCCGAAGACATCAGACTGATTAATTCAAGATGGGATTTTGCTTTCAAATGCTGGGATTATGAAAAGCATATCCCCCAAGTAGTTTATTCGTAAATATGTCGATTTACCTAAAAGGCAAATCCCACCGTAAACCCCAAGCGCAGAATAAACCACGGAATATTCCCTTCTGCATTGATCGTATTTCTGTCAGCTTCAACTTCCAAATCAAATTGTGATGTGAAGGGATATTCGTCATCTTCCTGAAATTCCACAAATCCTTCCTCAATATCTTCTGCAGCATCGATGGCTACTTCATAGATAAGTAATTCAATTGCTTCTGGGTCTACACTAGACTCATCAAAGTTTGGAATGTCTATCGACTCCGGAATAATCGTTAATGTTCCATCTCCCCAAGAGAAACCCCAACCTAACCCAAAATCGATACCCAGCGATATTACATCTTGAACAAGCCATTGACCCCCGAGACCTAATCCAAAGGCAAATGCTTGAGTATTTACGTCAGTATCTATATCTACTCTGACATCTTCAACCACATAATTTTCCCCTTCATAGACAATACTAATCACCTCATCATCGAGCCAAGTAAATGGAAGATTCCAGTTATAGTTACTGTATTTTATCATACCACTAAAAAAGAACCCTATGGGTGCCTGAGCATTTCTTCCTGGATAGATTCTGAGTTCAGGTGTAATATCAAACCCACTCCAATCAACCCCCTCCCTGAATTGACCTAATTCCCAATTTTCATTAAAATCTTGTATAATCTCATTGCGATATCCATCGTCAAATGATAGGGGCAGTTGCAGATTTACAATAGTGTTGA
>CAZZEC010000087.1:0-18635 GCA_964652565.1 uncultured Bacteroidia bacterium | reverse complement strand
ACAGCCAATGCTTTTAACAGTAAGAAGGTTTTTTTATTCTCGATGATATCTCCACCTATCTGTTTGCCAAACTTACCCTTAGGAAACGCATCCATCAAGTCGTCTTTGAGTTGGAATGCAATACCAAGATATTCTCCAAACTGTTGGAATTTGATACTCATCTTTGCATCTGCACCGCCTGCTAATGCACCCAATTGCAACGCTCCACCAATCAATACGCCCGTCTTCTTTCGGACCATTTCTATATAATCTTCAATACTCACCCTTACGGTTGTCTCAAAATCCATATCCATCATCTGACCTTCACACACTTCCATGGATAATTCCGTAAAAACAGTTACCAAATTAGCCGCTTTTTCTGGGAAATCTCTCACCAGTAAGTTCATCGCAAATACCAGTAACGCATCGCCTGATAAGATGGCAATATTTTCATCCCATGTTTGATGAACAGACGGATTACCTCTTCGCAGAGGTGCTTGATCCATAATATCATCATGCATAAGCGTAAAATTGTGAAACAGTTCTACAGCTAAGGCAAGATGTATTGCGCGTTCAGGAGATTGATGGGATACTGCCTGATATGCCAGCATGGATAGTATAGGCCTTATCCGCTTCGCCTTAAGGGCTAATATATACTCCATAGGCTGATAGAGATTGTAGGGCTTTTTCCCACAAAAATCTATACGTTGAATATGTTCATCTATCAAGTGCCTAAGTTGTTCCGTAACAACAGGTGAGGTAATGGTCTTCATTTTGTGGCAAAATTTTGTTTAAATACTTTTTCCTTTTTCTGATACAGAATGTACTTTTACGCTCTCTATCAATCGTAGGACATTCAGCCCTGTACGCTAAAATACTGCCTGTTTAAAAGGATTACGAACTATATAACCCAAACAGATGTAATGATACGAAATTTATTAATTGTTTAATAAATTTATTCTTTTCTTAAACAAATTATTTTTGATATTGTTCTGTACAGTTGTTCATTAATCTTCTTCTTATGTGTATAACATGAAGAAATACTACCTAGTAAGTAGTCTGCCCTCAGGTTCAGACTTACATGAAACACCTTCTGATGTGGTTGATAAATGAGCTTACCTACTTAATCGATTCGTTGATAATTAACAATTTATCATTATTGTTAAAGGCCTTTTCCTCAGATTTTGGTGCACTTAGCACGAAATCCCTATATTTTTAATAAATTGGATTTTTGCCGTTTATATATGTCAAATGGCCAACCAGGAAATTGAAGTAATACTCAGCCGTCAATTGGCAGATTGTCTCTCTATCCCCATGTTTATTACGGATCCAGAGGGAAATCTATTATTTTTTAACGAGCCAGCAGAAGATATACTGGGTAAAAGGTTTGAGGATACTGGTCCCTTAGCACTTAGTGAATGGGCAGTAATATTTAATCCCGAAGACGAGAAAGGGCAACCTTTTCCTGTAGAAGAACTGCCTTTGGTCAAAACCCTAAGTGCTAAACAACCCTATACTGGAAATTTTTGGATAGAGAGTTTAGATGGAGATAAACATTATCTCTCAGTTACCAGTATGCCTCTCAGGGGAAGGGCAAATAGATACGTTGGAGCAATTGCTATATTTTGGACAAATGAGACGAGGAAAAAATGAGAGTATATTTTTGGGGTACCAGAGGGTCTATACCGGCTTTTGGCCCAGATACAGGGGGCTTAGGAGGTAACACATCTTGTGTATCTATTACCCAAGATAATACACTACTCATTTTGGATGCAGGGTCTGGAATCCGTCGATTGGGAGTTGAGACGGGCTTAGAAAGATACGAACATATACATATTCTTCTTACCCACTTACATATGGACCACATACAAGGGCTGGGGTTTTTCAAACCCTTGTTCTATCCCGAAGCTGTTGTACATATATGGGGACCCTCCAGTACAAATACCTCATTGTCTGACAGACTCAAACGCTATTTATCTCCTCCCCTTTTTCCAATTAGACTAAAAGAGTTTCCCTGCAAATTATTTATTTACGAAGTCCCTTTTGACACTTTTTCAATAGGACCTTTTGACATTACAGCTAGTTATATCCTTCATCCCGGTCCTACGATAGGATATCGTATAACAAATCGTAGGTCCTCTCTTACTTATATACCCGATCATGAACCCGCTATCGGTCAAAACCCCTTCCCGATTTCATCTGAATGGACTTCTGGATATACCCTGGCCCAACATACAGATTTATTGATTCACGACGCGCAATTTACTCCAGAAGAATACCCAGGAAGAATAGGATGGGGACATTGTACGATAGAACATGCGTTGCTTTTTGCAGAGTTAGCGCAGGTAAAAAGATTATTTCTTTTCCATCATGACCCCGGAAGAACAGATCAGGATATGGATATGTTTTACCACAAATATGTTGCTCCAAAAAATTACTCCTTTGAAGTCAATTTCGCCAGGGAAGACGACGTAGTTGTACTTCCTGACATGTAGAACGCTATTAATACAATGATCCAGAGATACCCTATTGGATATCCCTGGAATTGAATTGAAATCTAAGTGTTATTTTCTAGCTAGAAACCCATAAGAACGATTGAATTTGACACTTCCGGCAACTTCTTGTGCTACTTTACAAAAGTATCCAAAGTTATTCCTATTCGTCGTCCCGGATATAATATTTGCGCCTCCGGCACCACCTTCATAATAATAGGGAGATATCAAGGATATCATACAACATTGTGCTTTACGCCAAGCGAAAATTCCGTCAAAATGTGCCTTTACTCCTTTACCACTGAAACGCTCAAAAGCAGTAGAACGCTTAAGTCTTATACCATGCGCTTCTTCACTGATCCCATTTTCATAAGAAGCCTTTAACACTTCCTTGTTGCTAAAATAATGCGGAAGAATGATTATATATCCTTGATATGCCTCTGATTGTATCATATATCCTCCTTCAATCGGATGAGCGATCCAACCATAAGGTACTTCAAAGGAAATACCTGCTTCGCGGTCTGTGAATCGTGTAGTAGTGTTTGACTGGGAAAAGCCTATGTGATAGACTACTACCAGTAGCATAAATACCATTGATTTCATGATTGATTGTGTTTTCATTGTTACAGATGTTGATGGTTGAAAGATTAATTTGTACTTAATAGGATTTGAAAATGAGATTATTACCGATGAGTCTAATTTTTTTCTTACCCCTGAATATTATTGCTCATTATATGGTAGTTCTCAATGAATATGTATCCATTAGGAGAATGATTTACAACTTGATATAAGCTGTAAAGGGCCAATAGTAATACGGCCAGGGTGATTAACATTCGAATAAAAAAATTCATTAACTAGATCTTTAAGTATTTAATCGTACTTAATAGATCCCAAAAGTCAAATATTACCGCTTAGTCTTTTTCTTATAAAGACCAGGATACCAACTAGTACAAGAAGCCCTAATATGTAGATAGGAATTAACCCTAATTGAGACAAATATTGAAACGTGATACGCTGAGGACTTCCAATGATCACCCATGTCCCCCAGTTCGCAGGATGTGCTTGCAAAGGGTCCGCTTGAGATAGATAAGACAATTTCGCTTCTCTTAATGACAGGTCTTTGGGTTTACCTTCCTTAATATGCTCAAAAAAACTTTGTACAATCTGTCGAGTGGGTTCGTCCTTAGCACGCCACAAACTAGTCAAAATACTGGGACACCCTGCATACATAAATGCGCGAGAGAGACTCATCATTCCCTCTCCTCGATACAATTTCCCTATTCCTGTATCACAAGCACTCAACACTGCTAATCTACTATCTAGCCTCATATTATAAATTTCAAACACCTTAAGATATCCATCCTCTTCGGCAGAAGAATCCGTACGGCTCAAAATGAAACGAGATTGTAGTGGGTTAACATCGTCGATCAATGTATGAGTTGCCAAATGCAAAATCGCTGGCTTGCGATTCAATGACTTCAATCGGTCCTCAGTAGCTTGCTCTCTAAGATATGTCCTACCTTGGAAAAGCTTGCCGGCAAAGGATACCTCGTTATAAATCCCTTTTAAGGGAGCTAAGCTGAATTCAGATGCATTTCGCTCTTCATATGAAGAATCTCCCCAACTTACATTGTCGTAGGATGGTGCAAAACCCACATAGGAAGTATTCACAGCAATATCTTCAAGCATATTATTTATCCACAATGTAGAAGAATAGGCATAATTCAGTGAATAATCACGTATCACATAAGGAAGATCTCTATAGGTCATAGACGCATTCCCTTCCGAAGTAAGCAACACATCGAAAGGTAAGTACCCCAATTTACCATCAGGTATAAGTATGAGTCGATCCACTTTCCGAGTATAAGCCAAGGGAGTACCTAACAAATCCTGGAAAAGCTTATATGAGAATGAGTGAAATACTTTTAGATCTGACTGGTTAGACCTTACAGCTTGAATATATTGTGTTAGAGAGTCAGAAAACAACCATTGGGGTGCATATTCACCAACTGTGAATGTATCTTGTGTTACTGTAAAAATTATAATAGAGCTGTCCATCATAACGTACATCAGGCATGCCATTGATGGAGACAAATGTGTCTGTAATTCTGAAGGAGTCTTGACTGAATTATCATATTTTAATCGGAAATAATCGGGATACTGTTCCTTTATTTCTTCTTGAAACTTCACATAATTCTGCTTTAACTCAAATACATGATTTTGTAAGTCTACATAAGAAATACTAGAATCCCTTTCTCTATGCTGTAGCTTCCAAAGTTTCTGTTCTTCTCGTGTATATTCTTCTTTTAGTGCTCGTTCTCTTTCAAGTATCTCATCGGGAATATTGTCGAATTTGGACACTTGGTGAGCAACAAATGCTTCTGTTAACATACTATACTTACTTTTCTCTGCAAAATTCCAGGCCAATTCATAATACTTTTTTTGATTTGTAACTGCTCCCAATTTACATGCAACTTTGATCCCTTTTCTGTATTTGTCGTAAGCCCGCTCTTTGAGAAGCAATCGTGAATTGTCAAAATCGAATCTGGTATTCGTATAATCCAGCAACTCAGCTAGAATCACATAGGTATCAAGAGCATATTGTAGATATTTAGATTGTGACGATCGCTCATAGTAATCAAACAGGATTTCTGCCTTATCCGAAAGCGAACGATAGAGTTCATGGTATAAGGGGACCTCAACCGTTGTTGGATTGTCGATAATCTTATCTGATGTAAATAATGGGTCTATTGCTTGTAAAGATTGTTGTATATAAAATAATGCGCTATCTAATTCCTCAATATTTTTAAAACACCAGGCAATACGACGATAGTCTTGAGCGACTTCTGGATTGTGCATTCCTAAATACTTTTTTTCAATGGCAAGGGTTTTTTTAAAATAATTTAGCGCTATACGATGTTTGCCTGCTTCATTATATGAATCTCCCAAGTTGTAATACAATGTTCCTACCTCTACATTTTGTGTATCTAAACTTGCCATCCATATTTCCTCAGCCTTATGCATATAAGCAATAGACTCATCGAGGGTGGAATCACTATCAAGTGCCATAGCCAGATTACTGTACATGAAAGATCGTATCAAAGGGTCATTTACATCACTATGTTCGAGAATAGTTTCAATTCGTTTGTACTTTTTTATGGCCTCTTCGTCTTTATCCATATATGATAGTGCTCCTCCATAGCTTAGCAAAACGTTGGACTCATATATATGGTAAGGTGCATAATGAGTTAGTATAATATTTACAGCAGTTTGTAAATACCCAATACTTTGATCAAAGTCTCTCAGTGAACTGTAATTCACTCCCAACCATTTGTATATATTCCAAAATTGGTATGGATACTCATCTATTCTATTATCTAGCATCTCTAATGCTTTCAGCAAAATTTGTATAGACTTTTGATAGTTTCCATTTTGGAAATATTCCAATTTTCCCAATAGTATATAGTTTTCCGAAATATCTACCAAATTTCGTACAGAATCCTTTCTCAGTAGGTCAAAAGCGTGCTTTAATTCAACTCTTGCAGAGTCATACCATGTCCCCATATACAAATGGGTAGCGTGAATTAAATGGACTTTTGCTATCACAGCAGGGTCTTGTACTTCTTCTTTTCGAATAATCGAATAGGCTTTTTCCAGCAACCGTTCTGCATCTTCTCTTACACTGAAGTAAGAGTGGTGCCTTGCACTCTTTACATAGCATAAAATGGCGTCTTCATACTCCTTCTGTTCCTCATAGATACTTCCTGCGCTTGTGAGCAATACGGCAGCACTATCAATATTTCCATCTATAATTAGTTTATCAGACAGTTGAATTAATTCTTCTGCCCCATGCTGTGCATATATAGAAAAGGAAGGCATGATGCAACATGCAAATGAAAGGCATAGAAAAGACCACTGACGACGGGCCACGGACCACTGCATGATGATTTTTTGAAACATCAATAACGAACCCAGGTCTGTGATTTGTCTTCCGTCGTCTGTTGTCAGCTGTACGAATTCTGTCGTCCATGGTCTGTCGTCGGTAGTCTGTCTTCTTTTAAGGAGGAATAGAAACCATTTCATGGGAGATAAGGTAATTGGAAATTAAGGGATTGAAGGATAGGCTTACCCAAAATAAAAAAATGTTAACTTGTATCGGTAATAAATTATCGTCAGCCCCTATAAATGTTAGAAGAAAAAAAATATAAGGACAAATCGAAACTTTTGGCTAAAGTTAAAGCGGGAAATAGACAATTGTTAAGGAAGCTTTACGAGGATTATCGTGAAATGTTTGAAAAGTGGGCCAAGAAACATTATCAATGCGACGATGAATTAATTGTTGAAGCATACCAGACTGCCTTTATTGCATTTTATTACAACATCAAAGGAGGTAGGCTGAAAACACTCAATTCAAGTATTAAGACTTACTTGTTTGCTATAGGCAAAAATACCCTTAGGGAACTATTAAAGGATAAACATCAACACATGCTTCCTTTAGAAACAGACAGATATGAAGAATTGGATACCACGCTATTGGACCGATATAAGGACGAAGCAAATAAATCCCTTGTAAGTGAGTTACTAAGAAAGATAGGAGATCCTTGTAAAACTGTATTAGAGCTTTATTATCTCAAAGAGTATTCCATGGAAAGTATTGCACTTAGGATGGGCTATAAGAGCGAACAAATAGCAGCTAAACGAAAGTTTATTTGTTTGCAGCAATTGAGAAAACTAATGAAAGAACGATCTACTAACTAATTACTCATGAACACCGAAGAAAAAGAGTTGCTCTTACAAAAATATTTACTTGGAGAAATGTCTGAGGTAGAACTTGAGCAAATAGAAAAATTAAAAAAAGAGGATATGAATTTTGCCGCAGAAGTAGAAGACTACAATAAAATCGTGGATGGAATGAAGGGGCTTAGCATGGATCAATTTAAGCAAGAATTACATAATTGGGAAAAAGCTTATCAAGCTAAACGTGGCAACCTCAAAGCTCAGCAATTCCCATTCTCTTTTCCTCGCTATTACCAGATCGCGGCTGTACTCTTACTTCTACTCGTGAGTGTACTAGTCATTCTGATGTTAAGAGCTCCTTCCACTACCTCCAATAATGAGCTATATGCACAGTATTATGAGCCATATGAAGATCTGATTATAGACAGGGCCCAGGATCCACAATCTACACCAACACAATTATATCAGGGTATGGATGCATACAAACAGCAAAATTTTCAAGAGGCAATTATCTATCTGAAGGCTTATTTATCCGATTTCCCAGATGAGCTTATACCCAGATTGTATTTAGGCATTTCATTGTTGGAAGAAGACAATGTAAATGAGGCTATTGGACAATTTCAGCAATTGCTATCCTCTCCAGAGTTACGTCAACAAGCTCAGTGGTATACGGCATTAGCATACTTAAAGGGTAATAAAACAGATTTGGCCAAAGATATGTTTGAGGAGATTATCCATGATTCGTTATCTCATTACAAATCCCAGGAAGCAGAGGAATTACTTCAATCAATCCCCTAATACTACTTATACCATAATACATCCTTTTGCATGTTAACCCTTTTGTTCCATCATTTCCAATAATGAGACAAATTGATCTACGTACATTTTTTCAAAAAATTCTCTGTCATCCTCCTCTAACTCCTGTACCCGCATGGAATTTTTTTTCACCTGTTCTTTGGTCTTCATCCCTGGAATCACAGTAGACACTTCTTTATAACTTAATATATAGCTCAATGCCAGTTCAGCATGAGATATGTCGTACTTGGAAGAAAGCGCCCATACAGGATCTAATGCACTTAATGAGGCTTGAAGAATGTCTGCAGTTAATCTAAAAGACCTGTGATCGTTGGGTGAGAAGGTCGTTTGAGGAGTGAACTTTCCCGTTAAAAGTCCAAATTGCAAAGGCATACGAGCAATTACTCCCCAACCTGCTGATCCCATTTTCTGTACAGTAGGTACTGCTCGCTGATTAATTATATTTAATACAACCTGTATTCCATGTCCCAATTTCTTTTCATATAGATATTCTGCTTCATCAAATGGATTGTACGTGTTTAATGATACTCCCCAATACCTTATTTTACCTTCCTGTTGAAGTTCTTTCAGTGCTGAAATGCAGTCTTCAGCTTGCATATGACTTACCTTAGCAGTATGTAGTTGATAGAAATCAATAGCATCACGTTTCAGCCTCCCTAAACTATCTTCACATGCCTTTTTAATATAATCTCCCGTATAATCCACCCATATATTCCCTGAATCATCCAGTCGATGTCCAACTTTTGTTGCTATCACTACATCCTTTCGATTTCCCCATAAATTACCTATTAATTCCTCAGAATGGCCCAATCCATAAAAATCTGCGGTATCATAGAAATTGATGCCACAATCCATTGCATAGGTCAATGCTTCGATCGATGTATGATCATCTACCTCTCCCCATCCAATGGGAATTTCTCCTGCCATTGCAGGACCCCCAATAGCCCACGCTCCAAATCCTATCTCACTGACTGTAAGTTCTGTATTGCCGAATTTTCTATAGTTCATAGATTTAAGTTTATCGGATCATGGACCATGAAATATTACTTGATCTTTACATCACAGCCCGTCGTCTGAGGTCAAAAAGATCCATATCGTGATTTGGAGCTACTATCGTCCGTCGTCTGTGGTCCGTCGTCTAATCCACCTATTCCTCCATCAATTCATATCCTTGCTGGATTCCTTTTTGTAACGGAGAAACTCCTTTTTCCATCCACATGGGTTTAGGCGCATCTTGTAAGTAGTAATCAAAATACTGTTGTATCCGCAAATTAAAGTCCAATCGATTTTGCCTTTTCAAGGGCCAGTGGGGTTCACCATTGTAATTGAGCATCCAGGAGGGTTTACCCAAGCGTCTCAATGCCACAAAAAACTCAATTCCCTGATACCAGGGTACTGCCCCATCCTCATCATTATGTAAAATCAATACGGGTGTTTGAATCTTATCTACAGTGAAAATCGGTGAATTTTCTATATAGCGAAGGGGATATTCCCAGAGTGTACCTCCAATTCTACTTTGCGTGCGTTCGTATTGAAACATCCTACTCATTCCCGAACCCCAACGTATCCCTCCATATGCACTCATCATATTCACTACAGGCGCTCCCGATTCGGCACATCGAAACATATTAGTACGTGTAATTAAATAGGCAATTTGATATCCTCCCCAACTATGACCTTGTACTCCTATTCGATCCTTATCTATAAAGCCCTCTCCAATGAGCGAAGTGACACCAGAAGTGACAGCATTGAATGCACTCTCTCCTGGGTATCCAATCTTGTAGGGTACATCGGGATTGAAAATGACGTATCCACGGCTAGTATAGTAAGAATAATTAATCGTGGAGCGATGAGGTTCTGGCGCACGGTGATTGTGCAATCCATTGGAACTTTTCTCGTAAAAATTGACAATCATAGGATACATTTTGTCTGGATCAAATCCCTCAGGTTTAACCAATAGTCCTTGTAAGGCCTGCCCATCCAGTGAGGTCCATTCATATAATTCAATCGTTCCCCAATTGTATTCATCCTGCTGAGGATTGGCATCACTTATCCTGGTAACAGATTGAAAATTAGTATCTGCCCACATCAAATCTGGAAATAACTGATAGCTTTCTTTCGTGAAAATTAATTTATTAGCCAGCCGTGCTTTAATAGGATTGCGTGTATAAGCGTAATCATCCTGAATCAGAGATGTCAATTGATTACTATCCATATTTAAACGAGCATATCCTTCAGCCTTTGTAATTTCATCAAATACATGTAATAGAATTTCTGCATCTGCTTCGATGAAGCGTGCTTCCGGATCTAACGAAATATACCGGTACCTTAAACTATCGACTCTTCCCTTAGTCATATTCACTGCATTGGCAGGGTCTTCCGGGTCGATTTTCCAGATATCATATCTGTCATATATGAGAATATGTTGATCATCTTCTGTCCAACCTGCTATACCATATGGATAAGGATGCATGGGACGGTCATTGAGCTCATCGTAAAAGGGTGTGGAAATCTGAGAGGTAAGATTGTAAATCTCCTTTTTTTCAGGATGATAAACCATCCAACTGGAATCAGGCATACTATACCAATAGGCATACTTCCCTTTCGGTGATAGGCGTGTATTACCCCAAATTTTCTTCCCTACCGATTCTTTTGTTCCATTCTTTATGTTGATCCAGTACACATCCCGATAGGCATCCCCTTCCCATGAAATATATTTAAGATAAGGGGTTTCATCATACCCTAATGCATAAGTTGAGTTTCCTTCATCCCCTAAGATAATTTCCGGCATATCCTCGGAACCTATGGGTATAAGCTGTTGAGACTCCATATCATATACCATCTTATAAGACCGTTTGGCTTCATCAGAAGCCCTGACTTCCTGTTGAGTATACAGCCTGCCATCCTGATAATTCCACACTTCTACTTGCACGATTTCTTCTTCCAGTAATGTAGTATCCTTTATAATAGGAGTAGGTGCAATTCCGACGTATAGTTTGGTCCCATCTTTCGAAAAATTGGGTTCAGCGTGATGGCTTATTAGCCAACGACCTGGAACCTCTGCACTTCCTGAGTCTGCAACCATTCTTGCTTGTTCTTCGCTAGAAGTCCAAATATATAGTTCATAGTTCTTAATCTGAGAATGCGTTGTATCTCTATCTAATAGAAAGGCTACACGATCCCCTTGTTCATGAATATGCAATTGTTCATAGTTTCCCTGTTCTTGTAATAGTGTTTTCATGGACCTTTTCTCTAAATCATACAGATACACCCCTGCTTGCTCTGAACGACTCAGTAGTATATTAGGATATTCTCCGGCAATATGGTATTCAGATACATCCTGTATCGTATCCATCATTTCTGAGTCCCAATCATATATTACAAGTGGAAAACTATCCTTATTTTCTATTTGTGTTGAGTCTGACACGGGTTTGAATTGAAAAGCCAGATAACCTGACCACGTTTTAGGAAGTTGATGGGATTGATAATTGGGAACTTTTATCAATTGCTTTGTACTAAAGTGATAAATAGCCAAGGTATCTCCAGGCAAATCCTTTTCTTTTACTTTTCTTCTCCTCTGTGCTTTCAGTGAATCTGAAAAAGGATGAATTAGGAATATTAGAAGATTGCCATCATACGAAAATTGTGGTTTAGAAGATCTTGAAAATGTAACCTCACCTGATCCGTCTATATCATGAAGCATAATTGTGGGATCACCCTTGCCAGGGGTTAAAGTATATGCTACATATCGACCATCATTGGAAATACTAGGGTCTTCAATGACTTTCCATATATCATACACTTCGGGGGTCATAGCCTTTTTCTCAATATTCTGAGCGCATACAATACTGATGATAAATGATAGAAAAAGTAAAGCTGATTTAATCATAATTGAGGTTTATTTAAAGATATAAAATCTGCTGACAATACCGGAAGAGAAAGGAATTTGTATATGATGAAATCATTGCTTTGAAATCTCTATAGCATCTATCGTGTTTGTTAATTGAACTAATCCAAAGCACCCATTCCCTCTGAAAAGGAAACAGGTGCTTTTCACTCAGATTCTACCTATGAAATACAGTGCAATGCATAATAATAACCCGCCATGAGAGCTAAGTTAGTATCACCATTGTCAAGTGCACCTTGCATAATAGCTAGTAATTCCTGGCAATATCCTCCTCCAATGGTCTTAGTCATTGAGTTTTTTTTCAACTTTTTCATAATTAGTAATTATTAATATGTAGTCTACTCTCATCTTCTTTGTAAGACGCATTACAAAAAAATGGCTTTTCGACAGCCGCCATATTCATAAGATTATGTATGTTTTACTTTGTGATTATCTTTAAACTGAAGTACCTTATCCTTCAAGACATACACACGATCTGCTATTGATGTAATATCTGCTTGATGCGTACATATAATTGTGATTGAATATTGTTTGATTCGCTCAAGTAGGGCAATGGTAAATTGTTTTATTTCTCCATCCATGCCAGAGGTTAACTCGTCCAGTAACAGAACCTGAGGATCGATGTAAAGCGCTCTGGCCAGTGCAATAAGCTTTTTTTGTCCACCAGAAATATTTATTCCTTCTTCTCCTAGTAAACTATTATAACCAAAAGGAAACTTTTTGAAATATGCATCAAACCCATAATCCTCTAAGAATGCCTGAAGTCTTTGGGGATCTAGTTCTTCCCCAAGAAGGATGTTGTCTATGAGCGTACCATTAAATATGTTAGGATCTTGCGAAACGTATCCTATTCTTTTTCTCAAAACTTCCTCTTTGTAATCATAGGATGGAACGTTATTTATCAACAGTTCCCCACTTTCAGGTTGATAGAACTGTAGAAGAATCTGGAGAATTGTACTTTTGCCACTCCCATTTTCTCCTAATATAACCACTGATTCACCTCTCTTCACTTTAACATTCATGCGATCTATCAAACTATCACATCCTGTAAATCTAAAGGATATATTTTGGGCTTCTATCTCGAGGATATCAGTGATATCTAATTCTTGCTGCTGTAATTGTTTGTTGGTTTTGGGAAAAAGTGAATCCGAGACCAATTCGTATATGCGATCAAAAGCTACGCTTGCTTCCTGAATTTGTACGTACCCTATCATAAGTCCATATATGGCACCGATGAACAATCCCTCTAATTGTATGATTGCAACAAGGCTTCCCATTGTGATATCTTTTAGCGTAAAAAGATATGAACCCAGACAAAAAGCTAATATGGTAATTATTGACCCAACTGACTCAGAAATAAAGCCAAACCCTACTTTCAACTTTCCAAATTCGTACTTTGCCTGTTCAAACTTTCTGTAAATATTTCCAATAATTTTTTTAAACGTTTCTTCTTTGTTAAAAACTTTGATGGTTCCTATACCCTGTATGGAATCTATGAAGGAACTCTCAGACTCAGCATGAGCGTGAAGAACATTTTTTTGATTACGAATGAAGCTGACTTGATATTTCTTAGCTATCAAATAATATAGCGGCAAGCATATCAATGAAATAAGTGCAATGTAGCTGGAATAAACATATAGTATACTGAAAGTAGCTATTGCGACTAAGATATTGATCAGGATACCCGAAAATAAAGAAGTCAGTGTTTGCTGAACATAACTTGTATCATTAAGTCGAGCAATGATTTCGCCACTCTTTCTACGATCAAAAAAGGGTTTCGGGAGATTTAATAACCTTCCATAGAACGTATTGACAATCCTTGTCCCAAAATCAAAACTTTGTTTGTAAACAAACAATTGCTTAATGAAGCCTATGAAACTTTTGAATAGTAATAGCAATGTAAGGACAGCAAACCCGTACATCAATTTATGTATGTTTTCCTCTGGTAAAATATCGTCAATGAGTATTTGAGAAAAAATTGCCAGTGTCAGTTGTAGAAATGAAAATAATAGGCTCGTAATAAAAATCGAAACCAGAATGATACGATCATCCATAACCAGAGCCCCAAAGAACTTTTGCTTGTTTTTGGAATGATTTACTAAATTGTTAAACCCGTCCGTTTTCCCTTCAATCAATAATAATTTTCTTGATTTCCATATTCCCTCAAGCTTATCAGCAGTAATGAGTCTAACCCCTTTTTCAGGATCTGAAATGACAAAATGTTGTTCTTTAGATAAATATCCCCAGCAAACTACATAATGTGTCAGGTTATCTATTTGAACATGAAGTATACAAGGTAAATCATTGTTCATCAAAGCATGTATATCCGCTTCATATCCTTCAGCAATAATACCCAATTCCTCAGATGCTTGTTTCAGGCCCATTAAGCTCGTTCCCACCGAAGTAGTACCACTTAACTCTCTGATTTTCTGAATGTTCTCATCTCCCCCAAAATGCTTTAGTATCATTAGCATACATGCAGCTCCACAGTCTGACTGACTCCGCTGGGAAACAAATATTTTGGATAGATAAGATAATTTCATATCAATCAATCTTTACAATAGATTTTGTCAATTATAAATGTCCAACTTGAACTTTACTGATTTTTAAACTGCTCTTCAAGGGTCTTCTCTTTTTCGAGATATTTTTGGGCAGAAATATATTTACTGTCTAGTGGTATCGCATTGTATGCAGACCAAAATGCCTCATTGTACTCAAAGTCTTTACTATACAAATCAATATCTTTGCGTTCAGCTTCTTTCCTTCGAATTTTATCGATCTGTTTTTTATCAGTAATAATATTATTTACCTGCAATAAGAAGGATTTTCCCCTGATGCCACCTACTACTTCACCATTTTCACGTTTAACATCAAAATTAAAAGGGAGGGGCCCCACGCCCGTAGAATGAAGTTGAAGTCGATCTAAAAAATATTTTTCTCCATATTTTTTATACGCCGCATGTAGGTTGAACAAAAACTTATCTTCTCCTACACCAATGCTCGTTTTGTTTACAAGCGGATTGTTCTTGTAGTAAAATTCATATTCCTTGATCCCATAATCCTGTCTATTGATAAGTATAGATCCTATCATAACAAATGCATGCTTTTCAAATACCGAGTCAGGCTCCTTATATTCGATCTTAAAGTATTCATTTTCCCCCTCTTTAAGTATATCGACCAATTCAAACTCAAATCGATCTGGAAATGATTTGCGGAGCCATGCTTGCGATGTATGCCAAGGCTTATCTGTCATTTGCATATGATGTCTCACCGGATCCCACTTGATAAGAGATAAGAGGCTATTGTATTTGACGCCTGCAACAAAGTTGAATGCTCTCTGAACGAAACTTTGATTTCTATAATCCTCGCTTTTACGCAATTCTTGAACCCGAACTTTTATCCTTTCGGGATCTTTTCTAATTCCTGGATCATTTATGAGTACTGCAGCTTCGATAAGCCGTTGATATACGTCATCCTGAAAATTCAACTCCCTGAAAAATGCCTCTATACTATGGGGTTTTTTAGCGTAGTTTTTGTTTATACGATCAATCGCCTGTCTCACTATATCTCTTGAATTGATATCTTCCGACAGCATCAATATCTGATCCAGGCTATATGGATTGGGATTGAGTTGTATATACAGACTATCTGTGAGCTGCAGTGTGTCGAGATAAAGTATATAAGGGTGATATCCAATCGATGAAATCACCAGCGAGTCTTGAGATAAGCTATCAGGAACATATATCTCAAACTCTCCCGATAAATTGGTAACTGTCCCTACTTGACTTCCCTTTATGTAAATGTTGCTGTAAGCTATACCAATACTTGTTTCAGCGTCGGCTATTTTTCCATTAATCAATTGCGTCTGAGCTGTTAACATAGACATTGAAAAAATGGAAAACATTAATATACACCAATAATTAAATAATTTCATATGGCAATATTTAAATAATGAATATTTATACTCAATTCATATACTTCAACTAGTTGTAACTTCTCATTCATTGAGCGATCTGATCCATAGCAAATGCCTTATAAAAAGGCACTTGCTGTAAAACCCTTCACAGAAAACACGAGTAATGAACGTCCTAATTCACATTAATTGACACAGTGAACGAAATAATAATAGGACGCCAATGCAAATAACTCAGAGTTACCACTCATGAGTGCTCCATCAGCAATAATTATTAAATCTTCACAATAGCCACCACCAATTGTGCTTGTCATTTGTTTCATCGATAAATTTTTCATGATAAATAATGTTAATATTGGCCTACTCGATTCTCCATGTACCCCAATATTGCGTCTGGTATCATGGAATGGCTTTTCGGAATCCACCATACTTATGAAATCTCTTGACCTTACAGTATTCCTCGACCTATGAAATACATCAATGCCGCCCATAGAAACAGGAGCGGTACATAGGACAATAGCACCAGTTTTATTCCCTTGGTAAATGTTGTATCTGATTTAATTCCTATCCCCCATCCAAGAAATATAATATAACCTATTTCAAAAATATTGACAATTCGAAACGGGTATGACTCAAAGAAATGATTGGATGAGTGAAAAATCTTTAATGAGAATCGATGGAAACTTGCTATATCTTCCATAGATTGGACATTCACAAAAAAGAGGATACATAGCATATTTATTAAATAGCTAGCTACGATAATGATCTCAGCAGTAAAACATATCCTCCAATACTCTCTGTACGTTAAGTCGTAGGATAGCCATAATCCTCCTGCAAAAAGTATCGTTGACACAATCAGAGAGACGATCAAAGATTTAAGCGGAAATAATAAGATGATCAGGTAATTAATCCATCTTCTAGACGTATTCGCTACAAAAAAATCATAGAAAAATTCTTCGGAGATCTGATCCTTATACGTATTCCACAATACGTTTTGAGTTATAATGAAATTGTGCTTTATGAACTCTGAGAATCCATATACCACTCCAAGTAGTAGTAACCATAATATAATATCTTTCCAATGCCATTTTTGGTTGAAACGATCTATAAAAAAGTTCGATATGAAAGGGGGAGATAGATTCATAAGGCAAGAATGCTTTCTAGTTTAGAAATGGTTGATACATCCGTATACCTAGCTTCTAGCATTGAGCAAATATTCGACACGTTTTTTCTATAGGTCGTAGTGTATAATACCTGACAGATCATGTTAGATAGTTTGTTAGAAGAAATGCGTTTTATATTTCCTCTTACTCCTAATTGTTTGAACACAATCCTGGAAGCATTCCCCATTTGATCCCACTTCCTGCTCAGGGGAAAGCATATAAGGGGAACTTTTGACAGCACGCCTTCCATTAAAGAGTTTAGACCGGCATGGGTAATAAATACATCGCTATGAGATAGGACGCTAAGCTGAGGTACCCATTTAAATACATGGCAATTTGGAAATGATCGAGTCATTAAGTCTGTATCCAGACCTCCTGTTGAAATGATAAGCAACCAATCTCTTTGTCTTGATACCACCTCACTTACAAGATGATAAAATCTTTTAATCCATGTATCTGATATATGTACTTTCGCAACGCTTCCCAGACAACAATAGATAATTTTAAGATCTGAATTGTACTTCTTTTGGTCTAGTATATTTTTCCATTTTTCTGTAAAATCACGACCCACCTCTTCTATTCTTGACATATTTACACTGGGCCCTAAGTATGTCTGAAAAGATATTTTCTCGCTCCTGGGCCAATCCAACTCCTCAGGTGCTAACACTATTTCATGTCCCATAACACCCAGGTGAAAACTCTTAATCAATTTGTTACTATAATCATCGATTGGGATATTTCGCTTTTTACTTATTCGTCTAACTAGCGAATCAGGTCCTATTCTTAACAAATTGTTAACTGTACCCCTTATCCTATTATAAATGACCAAAGATTTCCAAGCTATCAAAATCCTTATATAGGAATAATAAGAGCTATTAGGAATGATGGAACTCTGCGGAGGTGGTATATTCTTAGCATAATAAGTTGAAAACATCGTCTGAAGAAAAACAACCCGAAAGTTCTTCTCCTTTAATAAAACGTAGATATGTGAGTAAAATACATCGATAAAAAGGACATCGGGTTGAAGATCATTTAATTTGACTTCCAATTGTTCCAATTGATCCAACGCTTCCCGAAAATAGCTTCCAGTTAATACTAGCAGGAAGCCTTCCCAGTAATCTGATAATCGTAACTTTCCATTAGCCAAAAGTGTGTATGGGGTAAAGAAGGAAAATGAGAATGAAATTTTCTTAAACGCTTTAAGGTAAGGCTTTTCAACTATGCTTCTATCGCACAAATATATCACATCAAAACCCATCCTGGATAAGTAGTTTGCAAGCTTAATCGTAGGATTGATATGTCCTGAAATACTGGGAACAAATATAAGTGCACGTTTTTTACAGGTTTTCATTAGGTGTTTTGTTATTTATAATATTAAGCTATGCAATTTATTTTTTTAATCCAAATTAACGTAAATGAAAATATCTAATTAATGTCTAATTATCCTTGTTTAATGTATTTTAAAAACCGAATATGCTATTGATGAAAAAAATTTTATCTATAACTTTGAACAGTTGACATTACGCTGTTTGCACATCACATTTAAACTTATTTTATCATAAAAAAATTTCTGATTAGTGATTATCACGTTTGATTTCTTATGGACTTTAGATGGATATCAAATTATT
>CAZZEC010000086.1:18315-24900 GCA_964652565.1 uncultured Bacteroidia bacterium | reverse complement strand
CAGCAGAGTAAAAAGTAAAGAAAATAGTGTAATTTCATTTATGTACCCACAAAAATTTGCTATACAATCACATACTGTCCAGAAACTTATTGGTGCAATACTGATAGCTGTCTTGTTATTCGTTATTCTGCCCAGCTATATCGTACGAAAAAACAGCCAGTATTCATGGAACCTCATGTTTAAACAAAGGCAGTACACCCTCAAGAAACGCGAAGTAAATCTACCAACACATCCTGTAATATTTGAAACAGAATCTTTCATTTCCGCAATGGGCAACATCCCCGAGAATACGGTAAGTACTGTCAATCAATTATTGGACGATAGTCCCGAATTGACCCAGACGTTCCAGGAAATACGCTTTCGCTCTGGGGTAGACCTGTTTTATCTACTGTATCTCATGGAGGAATACGAGCTTGAAGAGGTATTACTAAGACAATGGAAGGCCTCTGTCCAGGCTGAAACTTCTCAAAATCAGATTCCTGAAACACGACAAAGATATAACCTGGGAGACTATGATTATGAAGTCAGCAGACGTGCTTACATGGATATGATGCGGAGTTTATTATCCATTATTGAATATAAAATTAACCATCAGCAATTCGACGAAGCCATCATATTAATTGGAAGACTCAGAAATAGTTTACAGATACTGGATCCCTCACCTTTTGACTATTTAAGTGCTCAGTACACATTTAATAAAGTACTACTCCTTGATATCATCTATCAAAATGCAAGGCTTGTCAGGAAATATCCCGAGCAATACAAGCAACTCTCCAACACGCTTTTATACAATGTATACCAAATTGAAGGTATGGACTCCACCGCACTTTCCCATCCAGAACTCGGATATCTTTATGCTTATGCTCAGGGGCTCAGTCACTTTTATCGCAAACAGTACATACCTGCTATCGACGCATTTCAGGAGGCGGAAGAGACTACCCTCAACACTCCTCTTCACGAGCTATCAAAACTCATGCAGGTGAGAGTATATGATCAATTAGCGGACAGATCTCAGTCCATAGATTCATTAACCATGTGGAAAAATGAGATGGGTCGTATTCTACAAAGAACAGACTACTATAACTATAAAAATGATGTGGAATTTTATCAGCGTGAAATACAAGAAGTAATTAATCAGCTGTCTATGGGTACTCCGGGAATAGTACCTCCATCCCCTACCTACCCTAGGACAGATACCCCTCAGATACCTTCAGACAGTCCCCTTACACGTCAAGAACTCATACGTATACTACAAGCTATTTTAACGATACTCGAAGATGAACAAAAGAGATAAGTTATCCCTGGGATTTATAGGTACTGTACTCATCATATTGGCTTTAGTCATACCTATACCTACAGGCAGTATTGAGCTATACTGGCTGGGCTTTGTAATTTATACAATAAGACAAAGCTGGCAGGAAATTTTCTTGATATTGATCCTTTTCACTCTCGTAGTATATGCCAAAGATATCATTAGGCTATTGCTATTGTTTTTTCAAAAAAATCTGTTTGATCATTTACCTCGTAAATATCACATCTGGGGCAATCTAAGCTTAGGTACAATTACGATTGTATTGCTCTTTTTCTTCATCTCTCAAATGTATAGGGTATCTATTATAAGAGGACTATACTACTATAAACTTCATAGATCTACCTATGAAGAACACGTTTATCAGCGAATTCAAAAACTAGAATACACAGGATACTCACAAAAGGCCTTAACCCTATATCAACAATTGCTATCATTTGCCTCAACTCCTGAGATCACCTCGCAATTACATGCTAAGATCAATCAGTTACGCATTTCCATACTATTATCTGACAGGTACTACCAATTATTTGAGCAGGAAGAAGAGCCACTGACAATACGTCGTTTAGAGTGGTTGCTGATGGCACGCTGGCTCAATCCCGAAGATAGTAGAATTGCCAATTCGTTTGAACAAAGGGTCAATTCACTGGAAGAGGCAGATAAGCAATTATCTAACTTTTGGCTAAGAGCTAAAGCGCTCGATACAGCATCCGTAGCTCAGCTTATGGAAACTTATGGGTGGTATATTTCTTCGTATCACCAACCCGACTGGTTTTCTGATAAAAATATCGTCATACAAGCACTCATCCAGGAAGTGCAAGCATCTCCTGATAGTCTACTATTTTTTCAACATATCAGACAGTACTGGAATAAAGAGCAAATACAGCAAAGCAGAGAATACTTGAAGCACAAAGAAAATGGAGACCTGGTGTCTGAGGAAATCACCTTTGACAGAAGAGCCTATCGTCGTTTCAGGATGTCAAGTGATCAATTTGCACTTCACGTCGTAGAACCGGGAGAACACATAACAGGCATTGCAAAAAAGTATCGAATCCGCAAACGTAGACTTATAGATGATAACCTATTGGAAAACCCAGACCTTATTTATCCTACCGACCAAATACTAATACCCATCCGGGCATTTCAACAATTCAGAGATGAAATTGCCAACACATTGGAAGAGTCTAACAAGCGTTCGGTCCCAACCCCTTATACACCATATACTCCATAATTGAGATCCATGAAAAACCAAAAAATATCGAATTATATAGGTTCATTAATCAACTCAGGTGCCTTACAGGAAGCAGGGAGTTTGCTGGAGAAGATATTCGAATCGAGCCAGGAGGACAAATTGAAAAACCAAACGCTGTTACTAAACGCTCGATTTACTCAACTCAAGCAAAATGAGCGTTCAGGTACTTACAGAGAAGCTGAACTCAGCCTGGAACGCAATAAAATTCTTGCAGGATATATTACACTAAAAGATGAATTGTTGTATCTGGATACGATCACCTATCAATTTGAGCAACGAGAAATACCTGAGTTTCTTGATACAGATTCTGTCCTGGAATATTACAGGAAAAGACTCAGAGGTAGCAGGTTTTTATTTCAGGATGATATTACGAAAGAAAAGATGCAACAAGTATTGAATACATTTGAGATATCCATTGAAAACGATCAATTGTTCTATTTTTACTATGATGCATCCTATTGGTTTGGGAAACCGTTGGGGTTACTACTGGCAGGAAACAGGCTTCAAGGGAGGGAATTACTCAAAAAAAGGCAGGAAGTTTTGATCTCTCAAATCGATGAGAATTATATACAGCTAGAAGATCGCTGGGGGATCTTCTTTGATTTAAGGATTAATCAATCTACATTTTACAGCTTTGACAATCTGATCAGTCAGGCAGAAGCCACTATCGTGAAAGAATTTCTTCACGATATGGCTCGCCTTGTATAACTTAGTTAACTCCTTCTGGAATAATTGGGGGCTTCTTTAATGATCTGGACATCGTGTGGATGACTCTCTATTAATCCCGCCTGAGATATTTTTACCAATTTTTTGCTTCTCAAAGCGGTTATACTAGCCGCTCCACTATATCCCATACCCGCTCTTAGCCCGCCTTCCATTTGATATAATACTTCCGTTACATTTCCCTTATAAGCTACCCTCCCCACAATGCCTTCAGGAACTAATTTTTTTATATCAGCTTCCACATCCTGGAAATAACGATCTTTACTTCCATCTTTCATCGCTTCAATGGAGCCCATTCCCCGATATGTTTTGAATTTTCTTCCTTCGTACAGGATGGTTTCTCCTGGGCTTTCATCTGTTCCAGCCAATAACCCTCCTATCATTACTGAGCTAGCGCCGGCAACCAATGCTTTGACCATATCTCCTGAGTATTTGATTCCTCCATCCGCAATGACGGGAATACCCAGTGGTTCAGCAGCGCGAACCGCTTCTAATACAGCGGTAAGCTGAGGCATTCCCACGCCTGCTATCACGCGTGTTGTACATATGCTTCCTGGTCCTACGCCTACTTTCACGGCATCAACACCCGCCTCAATGAGCGCCCGTGTTCCGCCAAATGTAGCTACATTTCCCCCAATAAGTTGGATATCGGGAAATTTTGCTCTCACATCTCTGATCGTTTGCAATACTCCTGCGGAATGGCCATGTGCAGTATCTACGGTAATCGCATCAACACCTGCTTTGATAAGTGCTTCGATCCTTTCCATCGTATCTGCGGCTACTCCCACTGCTGCTCCTACTCTCAAGCGACCTAGCTCATCTTTACAAGCCTTGGGGAAGGTTTGTTTTTTGATGATGTCTCGATACGTAATTAAGCCTATAATCTTGAAGTCATTATCTACTACAGGTAGCTTTTCAATTTTGAACCTTCTAAGTATTTCCTCCGCCTCCTCTAATGTCGTTCCTTCTGGTGCAGTGATGAGATTTTCCTTCGTCATCAGCTCACTCACCTTGCGATCGTCTGGTGTTTGGAACCTTAAGTCTCTATTGGTCAGAATTCCCACCAACTTGCCGGTTTTATCCTGTATGGGAATTCCCCCAATGCGGTTTTCTCGCATGATCTGTTCGGCCCTGGCGAGGGTATCATCTTCCAGCAATGTAATGGGATCAACGATCATCCCACTTTCTGAGCGCTTGACCCGTCTCACTTCCTCTGCCTGCTTCTCAATCGACATATTCTTATGAATAATACCCATTCCTCCATTGGCTGCCATGGCAATAGCCATACGATGCTCCGTTACGGTATCCATCGCAGCACTGAGAATAGGAAGATTGAGTTTGATGTCTCTGGTAAGGAAAGTCCCGGTATCAACATCCCGCGGTAACACCTCTGAGTACTCCGGGATCAGTAGTACATCGTCATAGGTAAGTCCCTCAAGGACAACGGTTTGCCCGGTAGCGTCTCCGTTTACGGAGGATTCCTGGGCTAATAAATGATTTGATATCATGACAAATATCTAATTAGGGATATTTGCCAAACAAATATACGACGAATAATGTTGGCGGACAAGTGGGGAAGTTTTATAATTCGACTTCCCCACTTGTCCGCCATATCAAAGATTTAACTGAAGTTATTTTCGCCTTCATACAGGTATAGTATAAGGATAAATAAAAATCTCCCTGTAGAAAATCCCACAAATGATTAATATTGGGTTGTTGAAATTGGTCAGTATACGATGGACGACACTCAACAGGTTAGACCACAGACCACAGACGATAATTTAGACGACAGACCACAGACGATAGTTTAGACGACAGACCACAGACGATGGACGACAGTTTAGCAATACATCAATTTTACAATATAACAATTAATAAATTTAACAATAAAAAAATTCATCAATAAAACAATTCTCAAATATGCAATACCGTATAGAAAAAGATACCATGGGGGAAGTTCAGGTTCCCTCGGACAAATACTGGGGAGCACAGACCCAACGATCGCTACAAAATTTCAAGATAGGTGGCCAAAAAATACCCATACAGGTCATTCGTGCCTTTGCCATACTCAAAAAAGCGGCTGCGCTCACTAACGCCGAACTCACCGATTTTCCGAAGGAGAAAGCAGAAGTGATTAGTCAGGTATGTGAGGAAATATTGGCAGGTAAATGGGACGAACATTTTCCATTGGTCGTATGGCAAACGGGATCGGGAACTCAATCCAATATGAATGTAAATGAAGTGATCGCCAATAGGTCTATAGAATTGATGGGAGGAGAAATTGGATCTAAGTCTCCTGTTCATCCCAACGATGATGTGAATAAATCTCAGTCTTCCAATGATACCTTCCCCACTGCTATGCACATCGCAGGATACACCTATATCGTAGAGGCAATGATGCCCAAGATCCAAATGCTACATCAAACACTGGAAGCTAAGGCCCAGGCATTTACTGATGTAGTAAAGATTGGGCGTACCCATCTCATGGATGCAACCCCGCTCACATTAGGACAGGAATTTTCTGGATATGCCACACAATTGAAAAAAGGACTGGAAAATGTGCAAGACAGCCTCAAACACCTCAGTGAACTGGCTTTGGGAGGTACAGCAGTAGGTACAGGGTTGAATACACCTGAAGGGTATTCAAAACTCGTAGCGCAAAAAATCGCAGAAATTGCTGGACATCCATTTGTAAGTGCGGAAAATAAATTTGAAGCGCTTTCGGCTCACGATGCAGTAGTAGAAGCTTCTGCTGCGCTCAAGCGCCTAGCAGTCAGTCTGATGACTATTGGTAATAATATCCGCCTTCTCGCATCTGGTCCCAGATGTGGAATAGGTGAGATCATTATTCCCGCCAACGAACCAGGCTCATCTATCATGCCTGGCAAAGTTAACCCCACACAAGCAGAAGCGCTGACAATGGTATGTGCGCAGGTTATTGGTAACGATACGGCTGTATCTGTAGCTGGATCTCATGGACATTTTCAACTTAATGTCTTTAAACCCATGATGATCTATAATTTGTTGGTGTCTGCTCAACTACTAGGAGATGCCTGTGAATCCTTCAACAACAATTTGGCCGTAGGTATTGAACCCAACTATGAGCGAATTAAAGAACAGCTCAACAATTCACTTATGTTGGTTACTGCGTTGAATACCCATATAGGATATGATAATGCAGCGAAGATCGCTAAAACTGCGTATGCAGAGAATACAACCCTGAAAGCAGCAGCAATAAAACTAGGCATACTTACTGAAGCAGAATTTGATCAATATGTAAAGCCAGAGGAGATGGTGTGAT
>CAZZEC010000086.1:0-18215 GCA_964652565.1 uncultured Bacteroidia bacterium | reverse complement strand
ATACTTACTGAAGCAGAATTTGATCAATATGTAAAGCCAGAGGAGATGGTGTGATCGTAGATAGAAGAGTTAATTAGACGACGGACGGGTTAATTAGACGACGGACGGGTTTATTAGACGACGGACGATAGACCACGGACGACGGACGGGTTTATTAGACTATGGACCACGGACGACTGACAGCAGATGGTAAAGAAGACCACTGACAGCGGACGGGTTAATTAGACGATGGACCACGGACGATAGAAGCTTACGATATATATCAATAACTCTGAGTAGCGTTTTCTACGTGCTGTCGTTCGTGATCAAATGAAAGCTTTATCTACACGTTCTTTCAGTCAAAGTGCAACCCGGGAGGCTTTTGTCCAGTTTAATACATTATATGCCGTGGGTTTTTATTATCTTGTTAAAGTTGAGATCGGGAAAACCAGTTGATAGTCGTTTTAGTTATACTGAGTGATCTAAGACATGTAAAGAGTTAAAGTCCTGATAGCCATCATGAGAAAGAATATAGTTTTATCCTTGCAAGGAATTTTTTTCCTGCTGATGTTCAATACTGTGTGGGCACAAATCCCACGTCCTGTGAATGATTTTCGAAACTGGGAATTCGTTTCTTCTGAGTTTTTTGATGTTTATTACCCTATAGGGAACGAAATACAAGCGAGAAAGGTGGCTCAATATGCCGAACGTTCCAGAGTTGAGCTGGTCGAATTATATGACTTCAGAGCAGATCTGCGCTATTCACTCATCTATAGCAATAGTGCACTGGAGATTATGAATGCCAATTTTGGAATAGAAAAAGAAAGACAAGATCCGGGCATTTTTACCCTTCCCAATAGGTCTTCGTATGTTATTCATCCTGGAAATAGTAAAGATCTGTATGATGAGATCAAAAAGAAAGTATCAGATCTTATTCTCGAAGAGTTTGCATATGGCAATAGGCTGAGCAGTGCGATTCAAAGCCAGATCTTACTCAACAATCCCTCATGGTTCTGGCAAGGCTTATCTGAATATGTGTCTTCCGGCTGGACGTTTGAGGATGAAATGTGGATCAGTAGTGTTAGGAATGAAGATATACTGGAATTAGCCTTAGAAGGCCAACAAGAAATTAGCCGTACGTTGCGCAAATCTGTATGGCACTATATTTCTCAGGAATATGGAGAAGAAAAAATTTCGGAAATCATTTACCTGGTCAACGTTTCCAATTCTATAGAATCCGGCATTATCTCAGTATTAGGCATTCAGATAGGAACATTTTCAGAAAGATGGAGGGAGTACGTGAAAGATCTTGCCGATATAAATGCATCTAAACGAGTAACTCTTTCAGATATTCCCGGACTCAAGTCTATCCCTTTTAAAAAAGGCTATCAGCTTACAGATTTTGCTTTCAATGCGCCAACAAACCAGTTGGCACTGCAATTACATAAGGAGGGCTTGCATCAATTATTTATCTATAATATTGAATCAGAGCAATTAGAAGTTCTTCCTATTCAATCCGGATATGCAGTTGAAGGAGCAGATAAAGTCCATTTTGACCTTCCGCTAGCTTGGGACCATACGGGAGAGCGCATCGCTTCTGTTCAGTACAAGAATAAATTACTATATGTATCTGTATACGACTTCACAACAAAGGATGTAACCCAAATTCCTGTAAGTGAGCCTCTTAAGTGGATTACTGAACTCAATTGGTCTCATGATGGTTCCTCAATCCTACTTTCAGCTTTAGATGGAGATGGTTCTGATATATACTTACTGGATGTTGAGCAACAAGGTATTGTACCGGTTATAGATGATCCGTATGACAACTTATATCCTACATGGAGTTTAGACGATAAGTACATCTTCTTCTCTTCCAATAGAGAACCTCAAAACCAGGAGTTAGACAGAGAAGCATTAGCTGATGCGATGATCGATCATCACGAAGATCTATTTATGCTGGAAATGACGAGTGAAAACGGGGAATTAACCCGACTCACCAATACTCCAACCATCGATGAAAGTCAGCCTTATCCTATCTCTAGTTTTGAGATTGGATATTTATCTAATGCTTCGGGAATCAATAACTTATATAGACTCAATGTATTTCTAAGAGAGTTTGAACCACTTACTAACCTGGGTAAAAGTATCAGTTCATGGTCAGGATCTGAAGGTAAAGCGTTTCTAGCTAGCCCTGAAAAAGGTATGTTATCGTTATTTACCACAAGTCTGGATGCATTATCTGTCCCCAGAATGCCTGAGACGACGCTTTTGAGGGAAAACTTTGATCTCGCCTTCCAAGCTCGAAGAAATCAAAAACGTCAGGCTGAACGTCAACAGCAAACTCAACAACAAGAACCCCAAAAACCTACCCCTCCTGAGACTCGAAAGCAACAGACAGATAGTACAAAAGATGATGACGATCGAGTAAGATATTACTTATTTGATGAGGGAGATGAATATGAAGTGCAACAACCAAGTAGGAGACCTGTATTTTCTCCGGGATCAAGCCCTATTTCTTCCTTTAGAAGAAAGGAGCTCCCCAAGCTCAGTGAAATTATCGTTGAAGACGGTGCACGCGCTAAATCAAAATGGTCTTCAGATTATATAGGTTGGGGGATTTATTACGATCCCATTGCAAAATTTGGAGTAGATATGAAAGTGGGCTTCTCAGATTTACTCAACAAACATAGACTAGATGCATTTGTAAGACCATACATCAATCTTAAAAACTGGGAAGGTGCTATCAGATACAGTTACCTCCCCCATAGAGTAGATTTTTATACAGAATTAACTACCCGTAGTAGAAGATTCCGTCAAGAGAGTGTATTCTTTCCTCAGGATTCTTTAATCTTTCGATTTGATCAGTTTCAAGCAAGGGTAGGAGCCATATACCCTATTACTTCAAAAATTGCTTTAGAAGCTTCTGCGGGGTATTTTCGTCTCAACCGCATAGATCAAAAGCTGCTTCGTCCGGTGTTGCAGGATAGTTCAGATAACGCGATAAGAGCCAACTTGCGACTTTCTTACGATAATGTTAAATCTGTTGAGGGCTATCCTTATAAAGGTTTTGCCGCTAATCTAGGATTTGATAGTTATTACTCCTTAGAGCAATCCGAACCCGCCTTAAATATCGCCTCCATGCAAATGCGATACTATTGGGAAATCCACAATAAAATCGTGTTGGCTGTTCGATTGAACTCATCCATCACACTTTTTGATGACATAGAACAATGCAACTTTGTCGGAGAAGGTGGAACAACAACCGCTGCTTCCCGATGTTTGTACTACCTGGGAGGCGTAGACAACCGATTCCTTACCCTTTCTTTCGAGAAGGACAACGATCTCAGTATTACAGGAAACCCTATCAATCTCGATTTATATGGCTTTAATTTTCAGGACTTTGTTACCCCTGTAAGAGGATTTTGGTTTAATTCCAGAGCCGGAAACAAATATGTGCTGGGTAATTTTGAATTGAGACTTCCTGTATCTCGATTGTTAACTACCACGTTGAACTCTGGTCCTCTATACAATGTGGATTTAATTCCATTCTTCGACGTGGGAACGGTATGGTCAGAGGGAAATCCTTTTACTCAAAAGAATCCTACAGATACTCGCATTGTAGGTAGTTCACCTGTAACAGTTGAATTAAAAACACTGAAAAGTCCCTTCCTGTTTACCGTTGGATCAGGAATACGTGCAAATCTGATCGGTTATTCAGTAAGAATTGACATGGCTTGGGGAATAGAGGACAACACTTTACAAAAGCCTATGCTTCACGCATCATTTGGCAAGAACTTCTAAGGCTATATCACATAGTATCCCGTGTAATGTTTAAGTCTGACTTGAGGGTAAAAAACTAGTAACAATCTATTTTTTTACCCTCAATTGTTATTGAATATCTGGTAATCACCCACCTATACCTTATTTCTGTTAAGCTAAGGGATATTGATGATCATTGATCAATATAGATCGTCAGTAACTTCATTGAGTCAATCAATTTCTATCAAAAATGTCCTCTTTCTTACATATTATTCATTAAGGGCAAAAAATAGGCTTTAATGAAAACATACTTCCTTCTTACCCGTTAATCCAGATGTAAAATTATACTTCAATTAATCAAATCTCTCACAGTATGAAAAGATTTATAATATTCACTTTTGCATTGCTACTCGCAGCTGCAGGAAATATGTATGCACAAAAGATGCCCGGGCTTGATAAAAGTCCAGCAGATATTGCCTACTTCCCAGACAGAAATGAAAGAAGTATTCAAGTTGTTTATAGCCGTCCTCAAAAGAATGGACGTGAAATTTTTGGCACATTAGAGGCATATGGAAAAGTATGGAGAACAGGTGCAAATGAAGCGACTATGGTTATATTGACTGAAGACGCTACAATTGGTGGAAAAGCTGTGAAAGCAGGTACATATGGCCTTTTCACTATTCCAGGTGAAAAAGAATGGACTATTATACTCAATAGCAATGCTTTTCAGTGGGGTGCCTACGGATATGACGAAGGGAAAGATGTGATGCGTACAACGGTACCTGTTCAGGAAACTCCTTCTACAGTAGAGGCTTTCACTATCGCTTTCAAGGAAGTAGATGGTGGTGCACACATGATTCTTGCATGGGATGATACGATGGTAGAAGTTCCTGTAATGTTTTAACTAAGACTTAAGCACTTTCATTAGTAAAATAAGCTCGTGGTTTGGTTAACCGCGGGCTATTTTTTTATAATGCAGAATTATCGCGAATCATGTCAACATGATCGATTCCATCCCATGGATATACATCTGATACCGTTTGATACCCCAGATTTGTATAGAATCTTTCCAGGTACTTTTGTGCAGCTAATTTAATAGGTGGATTATGACAATGAGATTTCAAATACTCCATCGCCCTATGCATCACCTGTATACCTAACTGCCTACCTCTATGCTGTTTTGCAACGGCTACTCTTCCAATAGATGCCTCTTTAAGGTAATATTTTCCAGGAGCAAATACCCTACAATAAGCAACTAATTCAGATTCCTCATACCCCATGATGTGAATAGCAATCATATCTTTTCCATCTACTTCTTCATAGGGACATTCCTGCTCCAAGACAAAAATATCTACCCTGAGTTTAAGGATATCGTACAACTCAGTTAATGAGAGATCCCGAAAATATTTTACACTCCATACCATATCAGTTAAAATAAAAAATCCCTGCTGAAAATCAGCAGGGATCATTTAATTTAAATTTCTAATCCTAAATTACTTTTCCATTGGAGGTAATATCACCTTATCGATAACGTGTACCACTCCGTTTGATGCCTTGATATCTGCCTTCACCACGTTAGCATCGTTAATCTTTACTCCGTCGCTAAGATCTACTGTAATCTTTGCTCCTTGTGCAGTACTAGCTTCCATTCCATCCTTAAGATCTGTAGACATAACTGAAGCTGGTACCACGTGATAAGTAAGTACAGCTACTAGCTGATCTTTATTTTCTGGCTTTAGCAAGCTTTCTAGTGTTCCTTCTGGCAATGCTGCAAACGCATCGTTAGTAGGAGCAAATACTGTAAAAGGACCCTCTCCTTTCAATGTCTCTACTAAACCACCTGCTTTCACAGCTTCCACCAATGTAGATAGTATATCTGTTTCTACAGCAAGGTCAACAATATCCTTGTCTTGAGCTTGTACCTTTGTCGCAGAAATGAATGCAACCATTAACATAGCAGTGAATAATGCAATTAATTTTCTCATGGATTTGATTTTGTTTAATAAATTTAGATAAACTTTAGACAAAACACAGGTACTAACATTTTGTTCAAAATAAATTTTTGGAAAATAGGACTTGCATCTACTTCACTTTGTAAGTATATATAGTAAGTTAACTGTAACCTTCAATATAATCATCAATATTTACATTCTTTATCTTCATTCAATTATTCCATAGATGTAAGAAATATTTTGTTTAAGTTAAATTAAACAAATTATAAGGCTACATACTAAATAGTGGTGGGCCAATATTAGGTAGAACTTTTATATAGAAATTTGGGCGTGCATGACCGGATAGAACGGATTGTTCGTTATCCGGTTTTATTCCTGGTTTAACCCTCTCAGAGTTTCTGAAACTCCAAAGGAGTTAAACCAGGAATAGCCGTGGTTTTCCACCCAGCATCAATCCTGGAGGGATTGAACAATATGTAAGGAAGAACTAACTTGTAGGGATTCTCTATTTAATCAACCAATCAATTGCTTGGACAACCCTATACCATTAATGACATTGCAGCCTACACAATGGCAAAGGATCTTCATCAGGGATATCATCAGCAAATACCCTTAAAATATGTGTCATTTGATACCAGAACTATTCGATACGGATCTCAGACCGTGTTTATCGCTTTGAATTCAGGCCACCGCGATGGACATGAATACATACCAGATGCAATTGAAAAGGGCATCAGAAATTTTATTGTGGATCGCCCTTTGAGGTATTCAGGAATTAACTACGCCCTGGTTTCGAATACCCTGGATGCCTTACAACTGTGGGCATATTATCACAGAGCGCGAATTACGTATCCAATTATCGGCATTACTGGTAGCAATGGAAAAACTACGCTTAAGGAATGGCTTTCTACATTAATAGAATGGGATTTTGAACTGATTAAAAGTCCCTTGAGCTATAACAGTCAGATGGGTGTTCCTATATCATTACTGCGGCTATCACAACAAGCAGAACTGGGAATCATTGAAGCAGGAATATCTCAACAAGGAGAGATGGAATTACTCGAACAGATGATACGTCCTCAGATAGGAATTCTCACTCATATGGGAGATGCCCATGCTGACGGATTTACAAGCATACAACAGAAATTAGAGGAAAAGTGCTTACTATTTAAAGATGCAGATACCTTGCTAGCCAGTTCTCGCCAGGCTTGGGTAGCAGCATATCTCGAAGCAAAGTTTCCACAAGTAAAATTCGTTGGAGACCGACCAGATGATTTTTTACAAATTGTCGAGGTACAACAACAAGAAGGTCGTAGTAACATTACACTTCAACAAAGAGAAGAACGAGTTGAAATGGTCCTACACGCAACTGATCCGGCCTCAGTGGAAAATGCGCTCCTAGCCATACTTGCAGCAAGAATCTTAGATGTAGCATGGGATACTATCATATCCAATATGGCTTCCCTCCATGCCATTAACATGCGAACGGAAATCATTACAGATAATCCAGAGATCACTATTATCAATGATACCTATAATTCTGATTTGGAATCTATCTTGAATAGTTTCCATTTACTCAACAACATTTCCAATCATTCAGAAAAATTTGTGATTTTGTCTGATTTGTTTCATCAGGGTAAACTATCCCCTGAGAGACATCAACAAGTCTACAATTTAGCAATGGAAATGTTTGGGCAATCGCAGATTTTCACCATTGGACCCAAGCTGAATGAAGTATCTGTATTTCAAAATTTTTCTTCCGTCAATGACTTTCTTACAAAAGTACCATACAACACTTTTCGAAATGCAACTGTACTGATCAAAGGTGCCAGGGCTTTTGAAATGGAACGTCTGATACCCTTTCTGAATCACAAAAGAATTGCCACCTTTCTGGAAATCGACCTCAAAAAGCTAATACATAATTATCGAGTACTTACCTCATATATACCTCAAGGCACTAAGACAATGTGTGTGGTCAAGGCATCTTCCTATGGCAGTGGGACCTGGGAAATTGCCCAAGAATTAGAAAACGAAGGAGTAACCTATCTGGCAGTTGCCTATACATCTGAAGGTATTGATCTTAGAAATTCACAGATACAAATTCCTATTATGGTCATGAACCCAGATATCGAGAGTATACCTTCCCTCATACAATATGACCTTGAACCAGAAGTGTCTAACATCACATTTCTCAAAAGATTTTTGCGTGAAGCCAGATGGGAAGGTATTTCGTCGTATCGCATTCACCTGAAATTCGAAACAGGAATGGGGAGACTGGGATTTGTGAAAGATGAATTAGCTGAAGTTTGTAAGATCCTGCAAAGCGATCCTCATTTTAGTGTGATATCAGTTATGTCCCATCTCGCAGCAGCAGATGACCCAGCATCTGACCCCTTTAGCAGACAACAGGTCGAAGTGTTTCTCAATATGTATCATTATCTTCAACAAGAATTAGGAATCACCCCGTTAAGACATATTCTCAACTCCAAAGGTGTCCTCAGGTTTCCGGAATACGCGTTTGAAATGGTAAGATTAGGTGCAGGGTTATACGGTATTAACACTACAGGTACTAAAGCACCTCTTGAAGAAATTGGAACCCTTGTCTCAACAATCTCTCAGATCAGAGCATACCCAGCCCAAGTGAGTATTGGGTATGGCAGGTCTCAATACACCCAACAGGTGACTCGCATAGCGACTGTTGCATTAGGATATGCCGATGGGGTACCCCGAAACCTGAGCAATGGTAACTATACATTCCTAGTCAGAGGGAAGGAAGCACCCATTTTTGGGAGAGTATGTATGGATATGACCATGATAGATGTGACACATATTCCTGAAGCTCAAAGTGGGGATGAAGTATTAGTCTTTGGGGTAAGGGGAGAATATGTTCATACTATAGATAAAATGGCCAAACAGGCCGAGACGATTCCGTATGAAATCCTCGTAAGAATAAGTGCTCGAGTAAGAAGGATCTATACTAAATAATTACTTATGAATCATCGTGAAAAATTCTTAATTATTCCATTCATATTTCTCATACATTTTCTGGGATGTCGAAGTACATATACCCATCAAACTATGCCTCAAGATAATTCCATCGATAGCATTAAACAATTGGCAGAAAAAACACTTTCGAAGCCCATTACCTACTTACCCAACCAGGACAGCACTTTCTACGCATGTGTCAGCACTGCAAAATCATCATCGCCTGAGCCCTTTCCACTCGTACGCATCGTTCTGATAGAACAATTCAATCTTAGCATACTGTATAAAGATCAGTATGAAGGCGCGGAGGTAGAATGGATCGATCCCTATCAATTACATATTTGGATTCCGAGCAAAACCGCAGATCCCTCACAGTCTATCTATTATGACATTAGATCCCGAACTATCCGGAGAAAGTAAGAGTTAGTTAAGAAGCGAATATCACAAGTAATCATTTTTTATTATTTATACTTCATGAAGTTCAATTATATACCCGCTGTATTACTATTATCTATAGTTCTTGTATGCATCTATATCTGGCCCGTAGATAGTCAAGAGGAAGATGACCAACCATCTCTTCCCGTCTGGACTCATAAGAACTTTGTGAATCATCCACTTAAGATGGACAAATATGATGCGCCTCAATTGTATGCAAAATTGTACCATGAAATAAAGACAGGATACGGAGCATCTCAGCCAAATTATAGATTGAACTACCAAATGGCTGAACTGAATAATGCCTTCCGTCGAGGTGCAAATAGGGTGTCAAGCAGGTCTATTACTTTTCAGGAACGAGGACCTTCCAATGTACCAGGCAGAACTCGTGCAGTGATTACAGATCCACAAGATCCAGAAAATACATGGTATGCTGCTTCTGTAGGCGGGGGGATTTGGAAAACTATTAATGCAGGAACTAACTGGCGGCATCTCACGCCTGGCCTGCCTAATTTATGGGTCAATTCACTGGCAATGGCTCCTTCAAACCCCAATACTATGTATGCGGGTACGGGTGAACAAGGCTTCACGGTGAATGTAGCAAACGGCGATGGAATGTATAAATCTTTGGATAGAGGTGAAACCTGGCAACAACTATCTGCTACTGTCGAGGATCCCATTTTCCAGACCGTAACAAGGATCATCATTCATCCTGAAGACGAAAATACCGTTCTTGCCTGTGCAAGAAGTGATGTGAATTTCAGGGGTGATTCAGCTTCTTTTTTTAGTTCCGGGATCTTTAAAAGTACCGACGGGGGAGAAACATGGAGATTAGTCTATGAGAGGAATAATTCTATACAGCAATTACTTGCCAACCCCCAAAATTTCAATGAAATCTATGCTACGATCTTCAATGTTGGAGTCATTAAGTCTTTGGACATGGGAGAGACCTGGTTTCCAGCAACTGAAGGCCTTCCCATCAACAGTGGTCGTACGGAAATTGCTGTATCTTCACAAGATCCTCAAGTCTTATATGCATCTGTCAATACATTTAGAGAATCATTAACGAATAACAGGTTTGTCAATGGAGATGTCTACTACACAGATAATGGAGGGGAAGAATGGAGGCGGATGCTTCCAGAGGGTAACGCGCAAGATGTAAGTCTACTCAATGGTCAGGGAAATTATGATAATACTATTCTCATACATCCCTTTAATGATTCCATTGTATACGTAGGGGGCGTTGATATGTGGAAAATTCAGTTATCCTCACAACCTGACTCTCTCACAGATTCACTGAGAGTTAGATATACAGATGCAGATGAGTTTTTAAATAGCGAAAGAGTAAGGGTAAACGCAGATCCGTTTGACACACTAGGTAGAGAAAGCCTTGTTCCAGTAGAAATTCGCTTTGGACCAAGTATGTCTCAACTTGCTCACAGGTTTACAGACCCTATAGGGGGCGTTTTTCCTCCAACTGAAAGCACAGAATTTCGAGATGTTGTGTCCGTACCTTTTGAAGTATGGGACGTCAATAATAACCGCCAACTTCACATTTCCTTTATGGATATTGGGGATGATTTTAGTTTTACAGTGGGCAATAACATATTCAGTTCCGATATCTTATTCATTCACAATATTTTGTATGAAGGCATAGCATTACAGGCGCTCTCAAACGTAGAGGGGCTTCTATCTAACACGCAGTACGCATTCTTCCCGGCTATCCCCAATAACACGGAATGGACTCCCAACAATTTACCTATTTCCAGTATACGAATCGGGATCGAAGAAGTGGGTATCAAGAAGAGACAAACAGTTGTACTCGCAGATAGTCGTGGTCAAGTGCAGGGAGAAAGTAGAAATAGAAATCGATGGAATGTCGTCAACGGTACGGGATTACATCCCGATCAACATTCATTTGAGTTCATTACTTTCCCTAATACAGAAGCATTTCAACTGTTGATTGGAAATGACGGGGGAGTATATGTGTCAAAACCAAGCATCGACCCAGGTGTAGCAGATAGTTCGTTTATCATGTCAGGGAATACCTATAATACTACTCAGATATACGGCGCTGATAAACGGCCAGGATTCCAGCACTACCTGGGAGGTTCTCAAGATAATGGAACCTGGATTTTTAGTGGAGAACTAGTAGAAGATACTTCAGCCATAGCAGATGCCAGCACAAGATATGTCAATTTCATTGGAGGGGATGGATTTGAAGTTGTATGGCATAAAACCCGCCCCAACACTTTCATAGGAGGTGCTCAATTCAATAATTTCAGAAGGGTACTCGACAATGGTCCAGTAGAAACCGCTGGCAATGGTCTGGGAGATCGAGGCAGTGGTGCACCATTTGTTTCAAGGCTTGCCAATACGATTAGCGACCCTGATCTGTTATTTGCTATTGGAAGCTCTGGCGTATGGCGAAGTGAAGACTTTGGAGGATTCTGGGCCTTGAGCAATTTACCAGGCAGGTTAAGTCTTTCTGGATCTCCAGATGTAGATGTTTCCCGAGCAAATCCACAAGTCGTATGGGCAGGATCTGGCATGGGAACTGGCGGAAGCATTTTTGTCTCAACCGATGGAGGATTTGAATTTTCAAGGACGGAAACTTTTTCAAATATTGGTCCTCTGACAGGGATCTATACAGATCCATTAACAGACAGTACGGTATATGTTACGTTTGGAGTAGCTGAGCGGCCAAAAATACTTCGCTCTAATGATCTGGGGCAATCATGGGAGGATCTTTCCGGCTTTAGTGAAACCAGTACCCGTAACGGGTTCCCGGATGTTGCTACCCTCTCGATTCTCGTTATGCCCCATGAGCCTTCGACTATTTGGGCCGGAACAGAAATTGGTTTGTTTGAGTCTCTTGACAACGGACAAAGCTGGAACATTGTAGATGAATTTCCCAAAGCGATGATTTGGGATATGAAAGTAGTAGATGATGAAATTGTAATTGCTACCTATGGAAGAGGTATATGGACAGCAACCATCCCCGAACTACTAGAAGCCGAGTATCCAGAAGTAATTTTAGCTCCACGAATTCTTACCTTTAGTAGTACGCTGGAATCTGATCCCAGATTACAAGCTACCGTGGAGCTACGGGCTGGGTATGATTCGACGCAATTCATTCTCAATGATGAAGTTGTAACTACGTTGGAAGCCAATAGTGATACTTTCCGTATTCGTCCATTTTTCGATCGCATTCCCGGAGATTCCCTAGATGTATATACCCTCCAAACGGTCTCCTATGTGTCGGGCAGAGCCTATCAGTCCAGTTTGAGAACGTTCGATAAGGACGACATCATTGCATTTGAGGCACCCAGAAACTTTTATCAAACTCGATTCTCAAGAAATGACAATTTTTATCTTCCCATTTCCTTTGAAGTAAGAACTGATTCAGGGTTTTCCGGAATAGCACTACATTCAGATCATCCCTATATAGAAGGTAGTAGGGCTACAGGAGGTGTGATAGACTATCTGGCAGTCCTCACGGTACCTATCATCGTCGCAGAATCCAATGCGTTGTTGACCTATAAAGATATTGCCATAGTAGAGACTGGAGAAGATGGAACTGAATTTGGGCAAACAGGATTCTATGATTTTGTAATTGTGGAAGGATCTAAAGATCTCATCAATTGGTTGCCCCTGGCACCTGGATATGATGCCAGCTTTGACTCTACCTGGTTGGAAGTATATGACAATGACAGCATCGCAGATGAAAGTATGTATGTATCGCAAACGCTGGACATATTAGACACCTTTAATCCCGGAGACACAATAGTTGTACGCTTCCGATTATTTTCTGATCCCTTCACGGCAGGATGGGGCTGGGTCATTGATGACCTATCTATTCAGACTACTCCTGTAAGTACTGAGGTTCCCTTCCGACAGGATATCAAGTTTAATATATATCCCAATCCTGTTGTGGAATATCTTAACGTAGAGACACCTATGAGCAGTGGTCCCGTTTCTTGGCATATCAGCAATTTGAATGGGCAGATCGTACGTCAGGGGAACACTCACCAGGCTGTTCCAGGGAAAATTGTTATCCCTGTATCTGAACTTCCATCGGGAACTTATGTGTTCAAGCTTAACCATAAGCAAGGAGAAGGGTACAGGAAGTTTGTGAAGAGGTGAGAAGGATGCGATTATTCATTTAATAGACTAAGCTGAGGGATTGGACAATATTATTTTGTATAATAAAAACTAGCTATAGTGGCTTTTCAATAAGTGCGGAATTAATTCCGCACTTATTGAGAATTGAATAAACTATAATATAATTTAGTCCATTTGCTTATTTGAACAAACGAATTTACCCATGAGTAAAGGCGATAAAACGACGGGAAATACCCAGATCATTAAGCACTTCCCGGAGGGGGATGTGGAAGAGGATATGATGGATGAAGATAACTTATTTGATCATTATACGCTGACGGCTGCTCAAGGTCAAAAACCTCTGCGTGTAGACAAATTTCTCGCCAATTTACTTCCATTTACTACCCGTTCTAAAATTAAAAATGCCTCTCAAACCGGTTCCATCTCTGTCAATGATAAAGAGGTCAAAGTCTCACACAAGGTAAAGCCTGGCGACATAGTAAAACTGATGCTCCCCTACCCGCCTGCGCCTAAATTGACACCTGAAAAGATCGATCTGGATATCCGCTATGAAGATGAACATCTATTGGTCGTACATAAACCTGCGGGTATGGTTTGCCATCCTAGCTTTGGGCATTGGACAGGAACCCTGGTGCATGGGTTATTGTGGTACTTTGCGCAGTTACCCCAACCTAGAGGTAAAAATGAACCCTCAAGACCTGGGCTTGTACATAGAATTGATAAAGACACGAGCGGGATTTTAGTCATTGCTAAAAAAGAATTTGCCATGGCACATCTTTCCAAACAGTTTTTTGACAGAACATCGGATCGATCCTACCATGCCATTGCCTGGGGAGATGTAGAAGAGGATACTGGAACGATCATTGCCAATATTGGAAGAAGTCGTAAAGACCGGAAAAAATATCACGCATATCCAGCTGATTCTGATATCGGCAAACATGCCGTAACGCATTACGAAGTGTTAGAAAGATTTGGGGTCATGACCCTTATCCAATGCAAGTTAGAAACAGGGCGAACCCATCAGATACGGGTACATATGAAACATATAGGCCATCCTCTATTCAACGATGTATTTTATGGAGGGGATCGTCAACTTGCAGGCCCCAAAACCAAAAAATATCAGCAATTTATTAGAAACTGCTTCGAAATATTGCCACGCCAAGCTTTACACGCTAAATCGCTAGCCTTTACACACCCAGAAACAGGAGAACGCATGTCATTTGATAGCGAATGGCCCGAAGATTTCCAGGGACTCATTGATAAGCTGAGACATTGGGTGAAACATTACAGCATCTAGTTCATTATTGGGACCACCAAGTGGGCACACGGTCCCATCGGTGCTTTTTCAACATGTGAATCATCTCTTCAGATAGTCTTTCACTATCACTAGTTGCTATATTTGCCCTTACGTGAGGCTCTTTGCGCATTCCTGGAATAATTGTACTGACTGCGGGATGATGAAGAATGAATTTTAACGCGACCTCTGGCATATTGGCTCCTTCGGGTAAATCTTTTCTCAGAGCTTCTGCATGATCTACGCTGGACGTGAGATTTTCAGGTACGAAATAGGTTCCTCTCCAATCACCTTCTGGAAAGCTAGTATCATATGTCAATTTCCCAGTAAGCGTACCCTCATCAAAAGGCACTCGGGCAATGACAGCAATATCCAACTCTTGACAAAGTGGAAACAACTTATCCTCTGGTGCCTGATCAAAAATGTTATATATCACTTGTACCGCATCGATGTATCCCGTCTTCAATGTTTCCAGACAATTTTCTGGTTCCCAACGATTGACACTTACCCCAGTAGCCTGTATTTTTCCCTCTAGCTTTAGCTTTTCCAATTCTAATTTCCACTCCTCATTATCAGCCCAAGCATCTTCCCACACGTGAAACTGCATAAGATCAATGGTTTCTACTTCCAGGTTTTTTAGGCTGTGTTCTGTATATTCTCTGATATAATCTGGGGGAAATACCTCTTCTATTTTGTATACTGGCTTTGAAGGCCACTTCCTGTTTTTAGGAGGGATCTTGGTTGCCGTGTATATTTTTTTATTAGGATGTTGTTTTAGTAGTTCTGCCAGTAAGGTTTCACTCTTCCCACTTCCATAGGCCCAGGCGGTATCGAAGAAATTGCAGCCTAGCTCAACGGCTAGATCCAGAGACTTGAGACTTTGTTGATCATCATTTCCTTTCCAATCTCCTCCCATGCCCCACATCCCGTATCCGATTTCACTTACTTGCCAATTAGTACGTCCAAATTTGCGATATTTCATAGAATTGTTGGTTTTAGTAGACGACAGAGTATTACTTTAAATGTATATCACAGGTTTCAATAATTCTACAAAGAATTCTAATTATCCGTGGTCAATTTTCTGTGGTCTGTCGACCTTTTTCTCATCATCCTTTTCCTCAAATATAATAACTTTTGTCTAAGACCTATCGTTACAAAGATAAGGCTTAGTTTAGCGGAAATTGAACCGATCATGAAATACTTACTCGCATTTTCCGTATTATTCCTCTTTTCTTCTTGTCTTATAGGACAGACTGATGAGGATATGAAGATCAAGAGTGTGTTTTTCGGAGGAGGGAGCTATTATATTGATGCACAACAGGTCATGGAAATTCGTGAATTTATGAATTCCGTAGAGGATATAGATAAATATCAAATTGGTATTTCCAGCCATACAGATAATATAGGTGGTGTAGAATATAATGAATGGCTATCTAAAATGAGAAGCCATTCAGTCATAGAGCAATTAAAACGATTAGAAATATCAGAAGAACGTATTATTATCAAAGATAATGGACAGGAAAATGCCCTCTATGATAATAATACGTTCCGTGGAAGACTAGCAAATAGACGAGTAGATATTGTGTTAACACCTATTTATTTTTAAGCCAAATATTTCATCATATATGGGTGAATTTCCTCGGGTTTGTGCGCTAGCTTTGCTGTCCTCAATTGAGATACTAATTCTATCGAAGGCCTTACATCTTCCATCCCAAATCCATTTCCCTCCAAAATTACTTCATACATGCGCGTATGTAAATCTGTAAATCCTCCAGAAAACTCAATTTCTTCACCATCAACTGTAATTGAACGATAGGTTGGCATACCTTTTTCAACAGCTTGAGCCGGCAGATCAGATTTATCTATTGCCAGATACCATTTCACATTTGCCTTTTCCAGTTCCATAAAACCGCTCATCTTATTGGGTTCGCGCAAGTAGAGCTTACTTTGTTGAACATCTCCAAAAAGCCACATCAACATATCGAAGAAATGGATTCCGATATTAGCTGCAATTCCTCCAGATTTATCCTCGTCTCCCTTCCAGGAATAGAGATACCATTTTCCCCTGGAGGTGATATACGTAAGATTGATATCATATTTCGTATCCTTAGGTGCATTCATGATCTTTTCTCTAAGCGCAATAATAGCTTGATGCACTCTGAGTTGTAGAATTCCATACACTTTTCCATCGCTTTCTTCTTCCAATTCCTGAAGTGCATCTAACTGCCATGGATTTGCTACTAAGGGTTTCTCACAGATCGCATGAGCACCTACTCTTAAAGCCAATCTAATATGCGCATCATGTAGATAATTAGGCGAACAAACCGTTAAGTAGTCCAAACTATTACGATTGGGATCGCGCTTTATGCGTTCCAGGTGTCGATCAAAGCGTTCATATTCTGTAAAGAATGCGACATCGTGAGAATACCTGTCTAAAATTCCCACAGAATCATGCGGATCTAAGGCAGCAATCAGCTGATTACCAGTATCCTGAATAGCTTGTAAATGGCGAGGAGCAATGTAGCCGGCTACACCGGTGATTCCAAATAGTTTCATAGAGGATGTGTTTTCGGAGTATAAAGAAATGTTATAGGCTGTAAATTAATAATCTAATTACGATAAAGTAACTAATATAAATTATACTAAAATTGATAATAATTATCAATAATGATAGCTATTTTTCGTATTTAATTGAGCACCGCCTTCAAAATTTTCTCAGAGGCGTCTCCATTCCCAAAATATCCACTTATTTTATCAGTAAAATCAACATTTCCATTCTGCAACTGGTCTTCCCACTGTTTAATAGAGGCTTTCATTTTATCTTTATCTGCACCAATGATCACATTCCCTCCAGCCTGAACGGTTTCTACCCATTCTGTTTCATCGCGTAGGGTAATACAAGGACAATTGAGGAAAAATACTTCTTTCTGTAATCCTCCAGAATCTGTGAGTGCTATTCGCGCATGATGAATTAAGGTCAACATATCCAGATAACCCACAGGTTCCAGTATGTGCAGTTTTTCATGTGGAGTCCAATCCGGAATAAGTTGCTGTATACGGTTTTTGGTACGTGGATGCATAGGGAGAATAATGGGATGATATGTATCTGCAACTATGTTAAACGTCTCCATGATTCCAGTCAATCGCTCCTTATCATCTGTATTCTCGGCACGGTGTATCGTTGCCAGATAATATCCTTTAGGATCTAGGTTATATTGTGAAAGTACCTGGGACTTTTTCTCTGCAAGTTGTACATTTCGAAGTACCGTATCATACATAATATCTCCTGACCAGACAGTCTTCCCCCCTAATCCTTCGTTTTGCAGATTTTGCACGGCTGTAGGCGTGGGAGCTAATAGCACGTCAGAAATATGGTCTGATACAATTCTATTGATCTCTTCGGGCATCTTCCTGTTGAAGCTACGCAAGCCTGCTTCTACATGAGCAATAGGAATATGAATTTTGGCTGCAGCCAGTGCCCCCGCAACGGTAGAGTTCGTATCACCAAATATGATCAACCTATCTGGTTTATGTTCTATTAACACTTTTTCAATTCCCTCCAGCATCTTCCCCGTTTGAACTCCATGGCTTCCAGAACCCACTCCAAGGTTGACATCAGCTGATGGCATTTCCAACTCTTCAAAAAATACATCCGACATGCCTTTGTCATAATGTTGACCTGTATG
>CAZZEC010000085.1:20974-24907 GCA_964652565.1 uncultured Bacteroidia bacterium | reverse complement strand
AGTGATACCATACTTCCTGCTGCCAGCATGCCAACAGATGTGAGAAATGCTCTTCGCGAAACATTAGGTTCCATAATTTTCAGTAATTTTTCGATTAGTTGAATGAATCTTGGGAAGGAAGTATCTATAGTCGTCGCTGCTTAGAGTAGCTTATATAATTACCTTACGTTAAACATGGACAGGATCACAACCTACATGTTTGGGGTATATTTGCAAATAGAGACAGTCCTTCTTGAGGATTAACTTAATATTTTTTCTTCAATTCATCATGAATTGTATGGGTTTTTTTGTCAGACATACTGGTAAGTGTTTCTATAATCTATCAAAAGTACTCAAGCAGTTATTAATACGTATACCTTTATAAAGAATGTTTGGATGATTAAGTATTTGGGAAAAGATGCTTCGTGCTATGAGGCATTCTTCTTTTGCATAGATTAAGTGTATAGGACAAATAGTTCTCATTTTTTTGGTTAAAAATTGTCTCATATGAATCAGTATCCTATTTAATTAGTTTTGGGTGAAAGGTTGTGGTATTCAAAATGAATAGATTTATGCTGACTTTTGTTCTCAAGAAACTAATAGATAATAATTTTCCCACTCTCTGACATTCCAAAAATATTTATAATTGAGATGTAACAGCATGGTTTAACTTTTGCCTAAATACATTTTATGAGAACACTACGCTCGACTACTATTTTAATACTTGTTCTATTGATTTTTACAAATTGTTCCACTGATGAGCCTTCAGAAATGGGAACACGATTATTGGAACAAATAATTTTAGAAACAAATGAAGTTTATATCTTAGAGGAGCTATTTATTCCTCCTGAAGAATTTCAAGGGTTGTCAGCAGGACAAATCAAGGAAAGTGTGATGGATTATAAATCCGATATAGATAATCCTCTGTTGGACAAGTGGCGGATTTCTGAACCAGGAGTTTATCCCTTAAGTATCTTTATTGAAGCTGATTCACAAAGAGTTTTTGTGTTACAAGTAAAAATAGGACCCTCCGGCTTGGAATCCGTGGATGGAGTAGAAAGGTTGGGATTTAATATTGAGGATTCATATTTAACAAATAGAATTCAAGAAATCTGGGTTGAAAGAAGATTCATAAGTTATAACTGGAATTACCCAGAAAATACCTACCTGCAAGCAGACGTTACATTTCAAATGAACACAGAGTTGTCTAAATTGAGTGTTAATTGGTTTGGAAAGGAAATCTCTTGGTACCAGATTGAGACTAGCAACGACCAACGAGAAAATTATGGAAATTTTCTAGGTTTTCGCCTTCATTTAAACCGTTCCGAGGACTCTTTATTTATTGCAGATAGAGGCATTATTTCGATTAGGATAAATAGGCCTCCTCAGTAAACAACTAATAGAATCAGTATTTCTATGTAGGATAAGGTTTATGTTGGAGACAAATGGTGAGATAAGATTCGACAACAACTTTCTCTTCTGCCGTAAGCAAGCGATGAACTATAATACCTTAGAAAAGACTTTAAATTAAAAAACATCGAATTTAAAACAACTTTGGTATTATTTATTTCTTGGAGATTAATCTTTGGAGATTAATCTAGCAGTTCAAGCGTGACAAGGTAGGCACAGTGATCAGAGGCATAAGCATCGGCAATTACCTGCTTGTCTACCACTCGCCAGCGGTTTTTCGGATAGAACATGACATAGTCAATCTTGGCACTTGGTTTGTCAGAGGGATGCGTAAACTCGGGGTTTTCTCGATTATAAGTGCTTTCCCATATCTTTTCCAGGATATTAATAGGAGTACTCCCCGGTTTGGAATTGAGATCCCCTGCAAGGATTGTAGGGTAGGTATTCCCGGCGAAAACCCGATTGATTTCATTTGCCTGCTGTACTCGTCCGGGCTGCGCTTCATGCGAAAAATGGGTGCTTACCAAGGCGACCGTGTCCTTTGAGGGCAATTCAACGATCACTTCCAAAGCTGTGCGAGGTTCCTGTCCTTCTATAGTGGGAAGGGGGTGGTTTCGGCTACTGAGGAATGAATATCGAGATAGTATCCCTACTCCGTACTCCCCGCCATCATAATACATGGCCCTGGCAAAAATTGGGGCCATGTTTGTCCTCCAGCCCAACTCTGTCGCCAGGTCTATATTGCTCGAACGGTTGACCTTGTAATCCACCTCCTGTAAGGCTACGATGTCTGGATCGGCATCCTGGATGACCTTTGCCACTGCGTCTATGTTAAAATCCAATTTAGTAGTCCTTCCTCCGAAAACGTTGAACGCGAGTACCTTCACTAGCCTATTTTCAATTACCTGGGACTGTGCCACCAATGGTGAAAGGATGATCATTGAACAGAGTATTGCTAGGGTTGTTAGCTTCATGTTACGAATGCTTTTTTGAACATTTTTACTTTTTGCTCAATACTTCAGGACGACAATAATGGATGTCTCTATTGAAGTTTCAATTGAACAGGGAAATTATTAGTAAATGATTGGACATCCTACTTAAAACTTCACATAACGAAACTAACAGTTTGATAGGTCTGATTGAATACTAGATACACTTGGCAGCGTGTTAAATTTTCAGATAGCAACGTATTCAATTATCTCTTCATCAATTTGTGATAATACCCACCTTTTACTGTGCGTAGCTGGAGTATGTACATACCAGAACTGTACTTGTCCAGGGGAATTTGTAAGCCCTGTTGCTGAGGATATAATTGAGTTTCAAATAATTGCTGACCTGTATATGAGAAAAGAATGACTGAGACCACTTCATTTAATTGAGAGTTGATATGCAATGTGGAGGATACTGGATGAGGATATAGAGTTATTCCACTCTTTAGCCGAGGATCAATGGATGTAACTACTTCAATGTTAAACTCGGATGAGAGATATGAACATCCCAATTCATTGAAAACTTCCACTTGATAGATTCCACTTTCCTGAGCAGTAATGGTTTGAGTTGTGTCAGATAGTAATTCACCATTGAGATACCATCGATAGGCTTGGGCCTCTGTGGCAATCAGTTGGTTGCCAGATATGGTAATGTCGACTGCTAATTCATCGATATCGATGATTATAGCCTCAAAATCAACAGTATCTGTTAATGTCCAAACCCCTGGATCAGCGATTACCCTAAGACTGATAGAATCCCCATCACCTAGACCTTTGGCTGTAAATTGTTCACCTGTTTGATTGTCTATCGCCTGCCCATTCACAAGCCATTGCAGCATGGGTTCTTCTCCTGCCTCATTGATATTGGCAATAATGATGATACTATCCTGAGCACTGCAAATTTGTTCTCGACTGGATGATACTTCCGCTTGTATTTGGAAAGGAGACAATGCCCTGAGTTCACGACCGTTTTCTGCATCTTCTGCTTCAAAATACAGAACATCATTAATGAATCCGAATATTCTTGGATTGCTATTTGATTGACCTTCAAATATATCAGCCATCAGATAAGTACCATCAACCGTACCATCTGTCCTCCATAATTCACGACCTACTTCAGTGTCTATAGCACTAAAAAATAGGGTGCCATTAGCATCGACAAATTCGGTGCCTATTTCCAGATCCAGGAATATTTGTGTTCCCTCTGGTGTACCATCCGTTTTCCATATTCTTCGTCCAGAACTATCTCTAGCAGAAAAATACAACACACTATCCGTTACAAAAAAGTTATCGGGATCTCCGCTCCCGGAAAAACCTGTTCCAGGAAGAAAATCCTTGAATAATAAGGTTCCTTCTTCGGTTCCATCACTGGCCCATAGTTCTTTTCCACGTTCCCCATCTTCTGCACTAAAATACAGCCGATCGTTAAATACAACCAGGTTGGAGAAACCCACTCCATCATCATCGGGTCCTCCAGGATATATATCTTTCACTAGCTTGGTGCCTTCATTGGTCCCGTCGGAAGTCCAAAGTTCCGTACCTAAGGCTCCGTCAT
>CAZZEC010000085.1:0-20874 GCA_964652565.1 uncultured Bacteroidia bacterium | reverse complement strand
GTGCCTTCATTGGTCCCGTCGGAAGTCCAAAGTTCCGTACCTAAGGCTCCGTCATTAGCAGTGAAGTATAATTGTTCATTGAAAACGACTAATTTATCAGGGGAGCTACTCCCAAATGGATGGATGTCTGCCACAGCTTGCGTACCTTCCTCAGTTGCATCTGTTTTCCAAAGTTCATTACCATTGGTACCATCATTGGCAACAAAGAACAACTCATCATTCCAAACCACATGCCTATCTACTGAAAATGAATAGAATCCATCTTCAGTAGGATGAATATTTTTCACGAGACTTGTACCTTCCACTGTTCCATCTGTTTTCCAGAGCTCATACCCATTTTCATTGTCCCTTCCACTGAATAAGAGGTTATTTCCGATAATTGGCAGATTGGGTTGAAAAGAAAAGACTAAGGAGGCGGCCTCGAGAGAGTCCAGGAGAGGGCGGGTATTCTCAACAGTACCATCACTGGTCCAAACGGTTCGGAAGGTGCCTGGGGCAGATCGGAGAAAGAGCATTTGCTCCCCCAGGATATTTAATCCAAATGCAAAATCTCCTTCCAGAAATAGTTGGGTCCCTTCTGCACTACCATTGGTTTCCCATATCCCTTCATCTGTTGCAAAAAAGGTCTGATTGCCAAAGGCTAAGGGAGTATTATATAGCAGTACACCTTCTGTCTGGGTATTGAGGTCAGACACGAGGCGTGTGCCTTCTTTCGTTCCATCAGTAATCCACAATTCACGGCCATGCGTATCATCAAAACCGGGGAATACAAGTTGATCTCCCAATGTATGAAAAACCACATCTTCATAGGATTCGTATCCGTCTTCTTCCCCTATTTGGCTGTCTACTAGCATGAAAGTACCCTCTGCTGTGCCATCACTCGCATATAACTCACGTCCAAAAGTATCAGTTTCTGCAATAAAATATAAGCGATTATTCGTAGCAAAGAGATGATCTACATCTTGATAGCTGGCAGAAGTTACCACCTTGACCAGCGAAGTACCTTCTGTAGTTCCATCTGATTGGTAAATGCCTTTACCTTTATTGTTCTCCCTAGCGACAAAATAGAGTATATTATCAAAAATGGCGAAATCTATAAAATCCAAAAATATATTATTATTAGTCACTTGCATGGCAGTTGCTTCCGAATCGTTTGTGTGAAAAAGGCGGCCATTGCCACGGAAGAACAGTCGATTTTTGTAGCGGATGTATTCCCCACTTACCTTTAATTCTTCTCCATCAGCATCCAGTACTTTTTCCGTACCATTTTCTGAGCCATCTGTTCGCCACAGGATATGGCTAAAATCTTCTCTCACAGAAAAATACAAATAGTCTTCCACAACGTCCCAGATTCGGATCTCACTACTTGTGGGTCCAGGATTGAAATCTTTGACCATTCCTGTGAATGTGGCTGTACCTAAACTGATCCACAACTCGTTACCATGTTCTCCATCATTTGCGACAAAACAAAGCGTACTACCAAAGGTCTTGAATTGGGAAAATTGGGTAGATAATGGCCCCTCTGTGATGTCTGCAACTGGGAGAGTACCTTCATTTGTGCCATCGGTACGCCACAGCTCGCGTCCGTTTACCCCATCGTTGGCAGTAAAGTAAATAACTTCTTCCCCAGGAGTGATATTTCTCGGGTTGCTACCTTGTGGAGAACCCGTAGAAAAGGACATCGTATTGATATCACTGACTAGGGAAATAGACTGATCTGCTGCATTGTATTTATACAATTCTGCTCCTACCTCTCTGGTTCCACTAAAATAAAACTCACCTTGGAAGAACGCATAGTTACCATTTCCGGTACTGATTCCACTACCGTTACCCTCACGCATATCTTCGACCATTTGCGTACTGGAGGGAGTACCTTGTGAAGTCCAAAGCTCATATCCATGAACCCCGTCATTTGCGGCAAATACGGCAGTATTTTCAAGTGTACCGAAGAAAAATATGTTTGCACTATTTTCTCCAGGAAAAATATCCTTCAATAACACCGTCCCTACTTCTGTACCATTAGTCCTGAACAATTCCTCTCCGCGTTCGGGAGTCTCTGCGGAAAAGTACAACAAATTATCTGCAGAGACACCCTCGATAAAGGGATCATTGGGGAATGAACTAGCTCCTTGGGTACGAAAATCTTTTAGTAAGACAGGAGACTGGGTATATGCAATACTTATGTACATGCAAAGGGCTAATGAAAAAATGAGGGGTTTCATAAATAAAATGATTAGTGAGGTTGTACCATATTAGTTGCGGAGTACTGATGCAATAGGGTTCAGAAAACGATAAGTATGAATAATTATAGATGTCGAAGCAGTTGCAAAGGTGCGGGAGCTTTCAGATGATGACACCATTGATATATGGGGCCATATTGATGACGATACAGATGTCTATAGCATCAATTTTTTGGGTGAAATATATTTTATATATCAAATATAATCGATTGTGAGAAAGGATGTGATCGGGGAAAACCCTGAAATTATATGTTAAAGCAATCTCTTTGGATTAATATCGACGGTTGTATAGATGGAAGAATGTTGGATTAGGCTGTAAGGATTGTCTATAGATTAAATGCTATGTGATATTGATAATGAATGAGCTGATGATGATCTCAAGAAAGAGTAAAATCCGTCTCAAAATTTAGAACCAGTTTGATTAAAATTTCAATCTTTAAAGGTTAGAAAAAGTAAAATATGGCAGGTGAGAAAACTTGTTTGCAAAAAAAATAAAAAAAATATTCGCTTGTTCTTCCAAAAGATTCCCCAACACACTGAGGTGAGGCTTTACGATTTTAATGGAAGACTGAGTTCTGCATACAAATTATCATTCTTTATGAAAGGGACAGTCTGAAAATTTAGAACCTTGAATTAAAGGCACTTCGCTTTCGTTTATCAGTTCCAATATTTAAAGTATAATATTGAAATATATCGATTTAATTATATATAAATAGTATGAGTATGGTTATTGTAAGATATATTAATATGCTTCATACATAAATTTCGAACATTTATTCAGTAGAGGGTATATTAAAATATCTTGAATAATTAAGATATTGATACTATATTTAAAATGTATTTAATCGCTACAACAATATAAAACAGTTACTTTATGAAAAGCCTATTTGAAAACGACCATATAATTATCTTCATCTGAGTCTTTTAAGAGTAAGTTGCACGTCATGTTCTTGTGATCAACCAAGGACTCTTATGTGTTTAATATCCTTGCCACATAAAGCTATTGCTAATGTTATTGATAGGACTGAGGTGAATCTTTTACAAAAGATTGACTATATCGTAGGTTGCGACTAGATAAAATTGATATTTTTAACTGGTATTCATGTAAGTCGTTGCTAAGTCGTTGCAATGTACAGGAATGCTATCATTTGTATTATTCTATATGTAAAATTTACATAAATATTATTAACACTTAAATTTAGTTATTATGAAATTTATGCGTTCTAATTTAAGGGGGATTTCTTTTATCTGTTTCCTTTCATTAATGACTATGCTTTCTGCACAAAATGCTGTGTATGCGGGTGTAGTAGAAAAAAGTAAAGTTAATGTCAAAATTAACAGTTCACATCATAGTGTAAACAGGTGGTTTGCAGCACCGAGCTCTTTGTCTATGTTAATAGCTACAAGCATTGGGTTGGCTGCGAGAGATTTTCTTATAGGTATAGATGTTGCTGATCGTCAGCAAGCTGGTATTTATACATCTACAAGTGGAAGAGAGTTTCTTACCGATAATATTGAGACGAGTTATAACTCTATGGACTTTACGTCTTTTGATAATTAGAGTAGTGTAGAGGGTTTCTATGTAGGAGACTCTCTTTCTGATATTTATTCAAAAGTAGTGTTTTAAAATGTAGGAGTAAGTTAGGTAGCAGAAAGGCCTAGGGGATTAGGCCTACTATAAGGATACAAAGTAAATATAGATTAGTCTGAATCATAATCTAACAACTTAATGTCTAAATGCTGTTCTTGGCATGAACTCAATTGTTACTTCATGTAATTGAGTTAATGATACAATATTAGTATAAAAAAAGATGAGTTTGATACTGAGAATTAGTATACAGCCGATATAAGAATGTTACAGGTATCTGGGAATGGGGTAATCCTAATATAAGCTGTATATCCAATTTTGTGCATAGGAGTACCAGTCTCTTTTTGATATATGGTACTTCATAATCGATCCTATAGTAGTAAAGGGTGCTAAGGAAATTTTTATTGTTAATTGAAGTCAACTGGAAAGGTATTATTGCTTGTAAATATTGTTTGGGCCTTTCAGCGGCCATTAACAATCATGTAGTAGGTATTTTTTAAAACTATTTATAAAATTTCAATCTTATGAAACATTTAAGAAAACGTTTAAGGCTAATAGCTTTCACGCTATTTTGTCTATTCTGTACATTCACTGCCTTGCAGCACAAGGTGTATGCTGGGACTGTGAGTAGCAGCCAGGTAACTTCAAAAATCTCAGGAGAAGTTTCACAACACTATATATGTTCCCCTGCCTCATTTGCAGCATTAGGTCAGTCAGTAGCTGCAGGTGTTGCGTTGGTAGTAGGTGCTTATCAATTGGGAAGAGCTGTCGGCGAATTTGTGTACAATTATCAGCATCGACATAGACGACCTCGTTTGGAAAAAGCATTGGAGATAGCTAAGTCCCAATATAATTCTACCGATTTTTCAAAATTTGATATTTAACCATAACAAAAAACCAATGAAAATTATACGATCAAAAATCAGGAGTATTTCATTTGTCTGTTTCATCATATTTATGACTTTTTTATCAACGAAAAATTTTGTGTATGCAGGTGTTGTAGAGACAAGTAGAGTTCAAATTGCCGATTCACAGCTAGACTCGAGAAAAGTCGGCGAACCTGCTTTGTTAGTTGCATCGGGGGTAGTTTTAGCAGCAAGTGCTGTAGTGGCTGTAGGAGCGTTTGTTATAGGTGCGATGAATCGTTACCACGAACTTGCAAATGAAATTGGGGGAAGGAGAATAGTAGATATAGAAAGATCTGATATGATCTACGACTCTATGGACTTTGAATCCTTTGATATATAACAAAACTGAGGGAGTTTCTTAAGGGAAACTCTCTCTTATAAATTATTATTACAATGATTTCAAAATATATTATCTTTACAGGTGTTGGGTTGTTATTCTTTTTTCATTTTTTCATCCTCGCTTGGCATCACTTGCCTGAAAATCCCATTAAACACCAATTTAAGTATCAAATAAGTGGCTATGTAAATCCATTATTTAGTCAGCAATGGACTTTATTTGCTCCTAATCCAGTGTCCACCAATATAAGTATTAATTATAAGCTTAAAGGATATCAAGATGGTAAGCCAGCAGATACCACGGAGTGGCTAGATACAAATGATCCTTTAATAGAGTTTAGGAGGTCAAATAGTTTTTCGGCAGGGCAAAGACTGCTCAAATATCTGAGTTCATGTTGTATGGACATTTTGAAAACAAGGTCTGAAACGTTAGAATATATATCTAAAGTAGACTCTATAAAGAACGATTCAATGAAAATTGTCCAATACGTAGACCAAGTGTATCAAGCGTGCAATGGGCATCTGAGTCTCATGGAATATAGCAAGCATGTTGCCAAAAAATATTATGGAAGTCAATATTCTTCTTTCGACTCCATTGTCGCCCAATACAAAATCTTAGATGGAAAGTTTCCTAGGTTTTCAAAACGTGATCTCGATTACTTCAATTTGGAAAACTATGAGTATAGTGAGTTGGTAAGTACTCCTTTTAGAGTCAATTAAGATCAATGACTTACGCAAAATTATTACACTATAAATTATTAAAAACAATAATGAGTAAAATAAATGTATGGTTACAGCATTCTTTAGACTATACGCTAGGCCTTAGTATATTTCGCATCATTTTGAGCCTAATCGTTATCAAGAACTGTATCTTTTACCTGCCAATTGCAGATGAACTATTTGGTCCTAATGCTATTGTTTCGTTGGGGAGTTATATAAGCCTTTCGAAAGTTTTTTCATTGCCTGTACTCCCTTTTGATGTGCCGTTTTTTCCACATATACTACTGATTAGTACTATAATATTTGCATCCGCCTTTATGGCCGGATTCTTTCCAAGAATAAGTGGAATCATCTTATTTCTCCATCTTTTTATTTTACAAATGAGAAATGGATTTGTGTTGGACGGGTCCGATAATATTATAGCTGTTACCTTACCTTTCTTACTTCTTACAAATTCCTTTCGTCACTATTCATCACCTAAATCAAAAATATTTGCGACAGCGACATTAAATATATTTCCTGAGTCAATTAAATTCTTCTTTAAATGTGTAGCACTTTTTGGACTTCTAGGATTCATGTTGCAAATCGGTTACGTATATTTTTTTACCGCGCTTCACAAGCTGCAGGGAGAGACGTGGCTAAATGGGACTGCTGTATATTATACAATGAGAGTAGATGAATTTCGTGCAACAGATTGGAATATTTTCCTTACAAAGAATCATTATTTTGTAGTTCTGTCTACCTATTTTACAGTTTTCTGGGAACTGTCCTTTATTTTCCTGATTTGGTTCAGGCAAACGAGTTATATCATCTTAATATTGGGTTTTATGCTCCATGTTGGAATTTTCATCTTTATGAGAATAGATAACTTTTCAACAATCATGATAGCATCCTATCTGGTATTTATTCCTAATAAGGATTATTACTGGATAGGAGAGCAATTAAAACTTTTTTATCGTTTCATTCAGAGTAAAGTTTACAAACAGATTAAATTAAGAACAGAACATGGAAAACTTAAAATTTAGCTTTGTAAACTCCATCTTAATTTCTTCGTTTAGTGTATTCCTTTATTTCTTCTCAGGTCATTATCTAATGAGGGATGGTTTTACCGACATTGAATTTGGTTTATTATCCTTAATATATGGGTTGATTATTTTTCTTGTAACAATACTTTTTGTATTAATCCGTGTGCCATACTTCTTAAAGGATGCACTGCCCAAATGGTATCATATCACCATACTTCATTTCTGCTTAATCTTAATCTTGAGTTTTGGATTAGATTCCTTTTATCATTACATTATAGATGATAGACTAGCAAAAACATTTGCGGATTCATTAGATGAGATTTTAGTAGACAACGAGGATAATAATATCTTAATCAAAATGTATTCGAATATGTCTCCTTTTTTGCAAAACTATATTACTATTATTATTTCTGTGGCTATTGCGTTGCTTATTTCCATACCCATTGCTTTTAAATTGGGAAGGTCTAATATTAAATCCTAAAAGAGATGATATACAAAATTATTCATAAATACAAAAAGCTATATTCCAAGCCTGATAAGTCATCTTCTGGTAATTGGGCTTTTGTTTTCCTTATCCTGGTTTATTCTATTTTGCTCCTATTCGTTTCTTTAATTGGGAAGATTGGCCTGGGTATAAATATTTTGGCCTGTCTTTTTCTATATGGGGTTAAATTGAGTAGTAAGGAATTGTATTATAGAAAGAGTATTACTTTTGTATTTGTATCAGCTCTGCTATTGGGTAATACATTATTTCTATATTCATTATTCGATAATTACATAATAGCCTTTTCTATTAGTTTAGCATTGGGATCAGGTTCATTGCTTTTGGTTTCAGGTTCTTCTGAGGATTAAGAATTGTCAGAATTTTCTTTAGCCCTCGTAAGAACATATTGCGATTAAAATGTGAATGAGATGAAATGAATAAGTCATTAATTTCAATATTTGAACTACGATTTTTAAAGTGATTAAGTAGTATTAGAAGAGGAATTCATTATCTAAATCACAGTAGAATCTCGAAATGAACTACCACAAATCTTTTATATCATAACTTAAAGATTAGGCCTTTCTTCAAAAGTAAAAAGACCATATATGGTGAATAATACAGTTCCCGCACATCCAATCATCATATTTGATGGAGTCTGTAATTTTTGTGATGGATACATAAACTTCGTGATGGACCATGAACAGAGCCAAAGACTTAAATTCGCCCCTTTTCAAAGTGAAATAGGGCGAAAAATCCTTCGATCCAGTGGGATAAATCCTGATCAAATTAGTACGCTATATTTTTATGAAGAAGGAGTAATGTATGAAAAATCAACTGCTGTTCTTCGGATTATCCGATATCTTAATAGTCCTTGGAATTGGGCCTATAGTTTGGTATTCATACCACGTTTTTTACGAGATATAATTTATAGTTGGATAGCTAAGAATCGATACAAATTTTTCGGAATGAAAGAAGCTTGCAGGATACCTACCTTAGCAGAAAAATCTCGTTTTTTATCATAAATATCTATAAGTTGATTGATAATGAATCTAATTATGTTCTTGAAGTCTTCAAACAGATACTCTTAACCCCCATTACTCCTTTCTAGAAATTTTGCTAATTTGGTTACAGGAACCTAAAAGAAATATCATGAAACAACTACTTATTTATACACTCTCAATTACACTCATACTACTAAATACATCATTTGGCCAAAATAAGTTAAAAGCCTTAATCATTGACGGTCAGAATAACCACAAAAATTGGCCTTCTACGACTCGAATGATGAAAGGCTTTCTGGAAGATACTCGATTATTTGAGGTAGAGGTTGCGACGACAGCTCCTGAAGGAGAAAGTGTAGATAATTTTCGACCCAATTTTTCAGATTACGATGTGATCGTGTCAAATTATAACGGTGCCATGTGGCCCGAAGAGACTCGAAGAGATTTTGAGACATACATGAGCAATGGAGGAGGCTTCGTATCGGTTCATGCTGCAGATAATGCGTTTACAGAGTGGGAAGCCTATAATCAGATGATTGGCCTGGGAGGGTGGTATGGACGAGATGAAAATTCTGGTCCTTATGTATACATGGATGAAAGTGGTGAAATAGTGAGAGACGATAGTCCTGGAAAGGGTGGACATCATGGAATGCAACACGAATTTGTCATTACGCACCAAGTTACCGATCATCCCATTACGAAGGGATTGCCCAAACAATGGCTTCACGCACGTGATGAATTATATGACATGCTCCGTGGGCCCGCAGAAAATATGACCATCCTGGCTACAGCTTACAGTGCACCTGAGTTTGGAGGTACAGGACGCGACGAACCCATGCTAATGGTATTGGAGTATGGAGAAGGGAGAATATTTCATACGGTGCTGGGGCATGGGGATTATTCCATGAATGATGTAGGGTTCATTACGACCCTTCAAAGAGGTACTGAATGGGCTGCAACTGGGTATGTTACACAAGCAGTTCCTAAAAATTTCCCGAGTATTGAAAAAGTGAGTATTCCGGAAGGAGGGGAGAAAGAATGGGTAAGTATATTCGATGGAAAAACCCTTAAAGGATGGCAACACATCAATGGTTATGCAAAATATTGGGTAGAGGATGCCGCAGTAGTAGGGCAAACCGTCTCTGGGAGCCCCAATTCCTTCCTGTGTTCAGAGAAAACGTATGGGGATTTTGAACTGGAGCTCGAAGTCAAAGTGGATCAGGAGCTCAATGCAGGAATACAAATACGGAGTATGAGTACACCCGAGTATAGAAACGGTAGAGTTCATGGATATCAGGTAGAGGTAGATGCAGAGAATTATGCGGGGTACGTGTATGATGAAGGCCGTAGAGGATGGCTAAGTGAGAATAGAGACCTGGAAAAATCTAATGAAGCGTTTAAGGATGGTCAGTGGAATAGATATCGCATTCGGTGTAAAGGAGATAAGATCCAGTCCTGGATCAATGGTAAACCTTTGGCATACGTGGTAGATGATATGACAAAGGAAGGATTTATCGGACTTCAAGTGCATGGCGTAGGGAAAAGGAAGGAACCTTTACAAGTGAGATACAGAAGAATAGCTATAAGAGAGTTATAACATTCTCAAAAATAGAAAGAACAACAATTTTTAATCATAACGGATTTTTCAGTTGTATTACTGAAAAATCCGTTATACATTTATGGCATGGAACTACTGACCAAGAGAGAAGAAAAGATCATGCATATCCTCTGGAAACTTAGAGAAGCAGTGGTCAGGGATATCATCAAAGAACTAGGACCTCCAGAGCCTAAATACACTACGATCTCTTCTGTTGTGAGAATTCTGGTTGAAAAAGGGTTTGCTGGATATAAATCTTTTGGACGCACGCATGTCTATCATCCTATCATATCCAAAGAAGAATATAAGCGATTTGCATTTAAGCAGTTTATGCAGGATTACTTTGATGATTCTTACAAAAATGTAGTCTCATTTATCGTTCATGATGAAGCACTGAGTAAAGATGAAGTGGATGATATTCAATCACTCATTGACGAAATAAGTACGGAAGATGAATAATTGGATGATATATTTGCTTGAAGTTAATACATGTCTTGTTGCATTATACATTTGTTATGCGTTGATTTTCAGGAGACTCAGTTTTTTCTACATAAAGAGGGCTGTTGTACTGAGTACCATATTCGCCAGTCTCTGTATTCCTTCCTTACAATTTCCAAGAATGTTAGAACAGTCAAAGCTGATTTCGTCTTTGCCAGTTACCTTAACGGAATGGGAGAAACAGATACGGAGTCCAAAAGAGAACAATTCATCAGAAGTCATATCTAATGCATCAAAAGTGTTGTCTGCTACCAATCATCCATCTCATCAATGGGACCTCATTACAGGGATCTACTTACTGGGAGTATGTATTTTCTTATTGAATTTCAGTAGGCGAATATATTCTTTATTGAGGATTATTTATTATGCTCAATCGAAATATATAGATGGATATTGGCAAATATTGATCAACCAACAGTACTCCTTTTCATTTGGCCCCTATATCTTCTTCTCTAAGGATCATCAATCCCTTACAAAGGAGGAAAAACAAATGATTCTTTGCCATGAGAAAGTTCATGTACTTCAATGGCACACGTTAGATATTTTGTTGGTGGAACTCCTGCAAATCATGTGTTGGTTCAATCCTGTCATGATATTGATAAAACGCGAACTAAGGAATATTCATGAATATACTGCCGATCGGAAGGTAACAGAGAAATACGCTGTTAAGCATTATGCACAGCTGCTGTTAAAGCTTGCTGTTCGAACACCTCATAACTTGTTAATCCATTCATTTTCAATTATCCCACTTAAAAAACGAATTCTTATGATGAAGCAAAAGCCTTCCCATCGATGGAAACTGCTAGGTGTTTTACCCGTAGTAGTTCTTGCTGCGACAATGTGGTTTACTCTTTCTTCCTATAAATACCAAAAGACCGATGAGTCCCAATCACAGTCCATTACAATGAATCCCAGTTATACTGTATCCAATACGAATGGTTTGAGTTTAAACCTGTTTCAATTATTCGACCCACCCAGCATTTATCCCACAGAGTCAAAAGAAATAACTTCAGGATATGGAATGAGAATGAATCCTTATTTTAAGCGAGAACAATTCCATACAGGAGTTGATTTCAAGGCTGAACTGCGTTCTGAAGTATATGCAACCGGTGATGGTGTGGTAATCTTTGCAGGTGATTCACAAAATGGCTACGGATATGTAATAGAGATCAATCACGGGAATAATATCATTACAAAATATTCACATTTAGATGCAAACGGAATCAAGGTATCTACCCACCAAAAGGTGAAAGTAGGAGAAGTTATTGGGCTAAGTGGTAATTCAGGCTTATCAAAAGGACCTCATCTGCATTATGAGGTTTGGAAAGATGGGAAACATGTAAATCCCAAGGAGTATTTTCCTGGATGTTAGAGGCGTTATGCTTCCCTCAATAAATTGATGGACCTGTTTTCATAGGTACTTTTATCTATAAATTAAATCCTTTGGGGTTGAGATGCAGTAAACAAAGAGACTCCATTCAGCTCCATTGGGGTTTAGCTTACATTGAAGGTGCTCAGCCAAGAATAACCTTTTTTTAAGAATCTATATTGGTAATTTGAAGGTTCCTCTTATCTTGAGGAATACCGAAAATTATCCATTTATGATTCATGCAAAAGCGGCCATAGCTGATGGCACGGGAAAGATTGTTTTTGATACCCTGGAAGTAGATTCTCCATCAGAGGATGAAGTTTTGGTAGAGGTTAAAGCAGCGGGAATTTGTCATACGGATTATGACTCTGTGAGATGGGGAAAACCCATTGTGATGGGACATGAGGGGGCAGGGGTAGTAGTTGCAGTAGGTGAGGCAGTTGATACTGTAAAACCTGGAGACAAAGTAATCCTCAATTGGGCGATCCCCTGTGGAAACTGCTTTCAATGTCTGGAGGGGAATCAAAGTATTTGTGAAAATAATTCTCCAGTAACTGCAGGAAATACAGCTAGTGGAGGTCATGCTGCCTTACATAAAACCCGTTTTCAGGGTAAGCCTATTGAACGAGCATTTTCGCTGGGGGTGATGTCATCACATACACTGGTAAGAGAAGCTGCTGTAGTGAAGATACCCGATCATATAGATATTCCCTTTTCTGCTGCTAGTATTATTGGATGTGGAGTAATGACTGGATATGGGTCTGTGATTAATGCTGCCAAAGTTAAGGCTGGAAGCTCTGTAGTAGTACTCGGTGTGGGCGGAGTAGGATTGAATGTTGTACAGGGTGCTCGCATATCAGGGGCATCTAAGATCATCGCTATAGATGTAAATGCCCAGAGGTTAGAAATGGCACTTCGGTTTGGTGCCACGCATACCATCTATGCGGATCGCGAGGACCAGGGGCTGCTGCAAGCAGCAAAAGAAGTCAGGAAACTCACTACGCGTGGTGCAGATTATGCATTTGAATGCACAGCAATCCCAGAACTGGGTGCTGCACCTTTGGCCATGGTCCGCAACGCAGGAGTCGCGATCCAGGCTAGTGGTATCGAACAGGAAATTACCATTGATATGAACTTGTTTGAATGGGATAAAGTATACCTCAATCCCCTATATGGTAAATGTCGACCTCAGATCGACTTCCCAATATTACTGGATCTGTATGCAAAAGGAGTACTCTTACTGGATGAATTGGTTACGCGTACCTATTCCCTGGATCAATTACCACAGGCTTTCGAAGATATGCATCAAGGTATTAATGCTAAAGGAGTGATAGTGATGAAGTAAGATATGTGTCAATATTATGAATATCACAATTAACTCCCTGCGGGGCTGCTTGTGTGGCGAAGAGCGGTGAATGAAAGAAGAAGATAATAAATATGTTGTCCTGGTTACATAATCACCCCCTGACGTCCCCCTCTCTTGTCCGCTATCCGTCGCTGCAGGGGGATACTCTGATTTCTATATAATTATTACTAATAAATAATCCCTCATGTTCCGCTCACTAGAAATTTCAGATGCTCGTTACGAAAGAGATTGCTTGCGTTTTATAACCGTAAAAAGCCCACACCTCAAAGGAAGAGGAGACATTACCGTTTTTGTTCCTCCCAACACAGAGGGACAACTACTCTCTGCAACAATCTTACTACATGGGGTATACGGGAGCCATTGGGCATGGGCATTCAGCGGGGGAGCACATATAACTGCGCTTAAGATGATAGAAGCTAAAGAAATAGACCCTATGGTATTGGTCATGCCATCTGATGGACTTTGGGGGGATGGTAGCGGATATCTCAGTCATACTTCTTATGACTTTGAAGCATGGATCATACAGGATGTAAGACAGGCGCTCATGGAATGTATACCCCAGGTACAACATACATCCTCGTGGTTTATCAATGGGTTATCCATGGGAGGATTTGGTGCATTGAGATTAGGAGCAAAATATTCTGACCAATTCCAGGCTATTCATGCACATTCTGCAATTACACATATCAATCAGATGGCAGAATTTGTCGAAGAACCCCTCATCGCTTATCATCAGCATCCCAAAGGGGAGGAATCCGTCATCCATCTGATGGAGAAATATAAAGACCGGCTTCCTCCTCTGCGTTTTGATTGTGGCATCTCAGATACGCTAATCGAGCACAATCGCATCCTTCATCAACAATTGAAGGACTTGAATATCCCACATACTTATATAGAACACGAAGGGAAACACGATTGGATATATTGGGAGTCCCATTTACCTGATGCGTTACAGTTCTTCCAACAGCAATTATAACCTTTAGATAACATTTTCTTTAAAATTGCGACTTCTCATAACCAGATTCCTCAAAAAATATTATATTCAGCACTGTACCAAAAATTGAAATATCATATAGATATTTTTCTTTACAATTTGTCTAAATACAACTTTTTTACTACGATTCGCTTATGCATTTAACCATTCACAACTGGATGCGTGCGGAGCCTTTGGAAGCTACCCTACAACGCATTTCTTCATTGGGATATCATGGAATAGAGATACAGGGAGAACCTTCTATGTATAATACTTCTGAGGTACTTCCCCTGTTAAAAAAATACAATTTGACCTGTTGGGGATCAGTTACCTTGATGTTGGAAGAAAGAAACCTCCTGGCAAGGGATGAGTCTCAACGCGCTACTTCCATTCAATATGTAAAAGATATCGTAACAATGGTCAAGGAACTGGAAGGGAATATGGTATCTGTTGTACCTGGCACTGTGGGCAAGATCGTTCCTGAAGGAAGACCCGAAGAAGAGTGGCAGTGGGCGATTGAGGCAATGAAAGAAGTGTATGAGCATTCAGAAGCTGCGGGAGTGAAGCTGGGAATAGAACCGATCAATCGCTTTGAGACCTATTTTATCAATCGTGGAGATCAGGCTTTAGCGTTAGCCGAAGCTGTGGGACCCAACTGTGGAGTATGCCTGGATGTATTTCACATGAATATTGAGGAAAATGATATGCACGATATGATCCGCAGAGCTGGAGCTAAAATTGCAGGGTTTCATGTAGCAGATAATAATAGAATGGGTTGCGGAATGGGACGTTTTGATTGGCCTGCGATCATCAATACCTTGAAAGAGACAGGATATGACGGTGCAGTTTCCGTGGAATTCTCTCCCCCTGTGGATCGTACTCCTGCAAATCCTCATCCCAATTCCATAGATGAAAATCCTGAAGGATTGACTGCAGAACAAAAGAAATTCCTGGAGGATCATGGAAGTTCGGCAGTTACGGAAGACTTTTATACTATGTTGACAAAAGTTTCCGCAGAGACACTGTTACCTTTATTATAGTATTTCGCTATTTTATGTTCAACCTGCCCCATATATTCTCAAGGTTGCAGGAAAGAATTCAATTATCATATGTCAAAAATTTCAGATGTAAAAGCGTACTGGCTAAGATGTCCTATTCCTGAACATAAGCAACACGTTTCTGACTATGGGTTGCTCACACATTTTGATATGACGCTTGTATGTATCACTACCGATGATGGGTTACAAGGATTTGGAGAAGCGAAAGCGGCTGTAGGGTCTTCTGGAGTATGTGCATCCATCGTTACCTGCGTTGAGCATGAACTTAAACCTGTATTATTGGGACAAGAGGTGAAAAATATATCCAGATTGTGGGAAATGATGTACAATGGGACAAGAGATCATTATGCACTGGCCAGAGGAAGAGGATTCCCTATCCTGGGCAAAAGGGGGCTTACTATTTCTGCAATCAGTGGAGTAGATATGGCCTTATGGGATCTCAAAGGAAAGATGCTGGGTGTACCTGTGATGGATGTCCTGGGAGGAGCCTGTAGAGATACTATGCCAGTATATGCAAGTGGAGGTTGGGCTGGTGTAGAAGAAATAGGAGCACAACTTCAAAGTTATATTGACCGTGGAGGATTTGGAGCGGTAAAAATGCGAGTAGGTGTAATGGATCAAACAGTAGATGATAGTGTAGCGCGCGTAAAAGCTGCCAGGGAAGCATTGGGTCCAGATATAAAGATTATGACTGATGCGCATGGGACATTTAGCGTCCCGGAAGCGAAGCGTTTTTGCCGAAAATTAGAAGAGGCAAACCTGTACTGGTTTGAAGAGCCGATCAATCCGGATAATATTCAGGGTACTGCAGAAGTTCGTGCAAGTACATCTATCCCTATAGCTGCAGGAGAATCAGAATACACCCGATTTGATGTGAGAGATCTCATTGAAGTGAGGGCGCTAGATGTGGTTCAACCCGATTCAGCGATTATTGGCGGGTTAACGGAAAGCTTCAAAGTAGCGCACCTGGCCCATACCTACCAGTTAGAGTTGGCACCCCATTGTTGGGGCTCTGCATACTCTTTTATGGCAGGTGTGAATTTAGCCTTTGCGTCTCCATCAGCAACAATCATTGAGTTTTCACTAGGTGGAAACCCTATGATGTATGACCTGGTACAGGAAAAAATTGAAACTCAAGATGGGATGATCTCTGCGCCTGACAGACCTGGATTGGGAATGACTCCTAACTGGGATTTCGTTTCCGAGTATGAACAAAAAGTGTGAAATTTTTTGTAAATTTTTAAGAACCTTAAACTTATTTATACCTATGTCTTATATTCAAGATATTAATCACGTTACATTGATTGTAGATAATCTGGAAAAATGTGCAGAATTCTATGAGAATGAATTGGGGTTAGAACCTATTCCGGCGTTTAACTTCGACTATCCTGTCATGTTTTACAAGATTACAGATACTCAGCAGCTTCACCTTTCCGAATGGGAGGATGATATGTCATTCAGAGGGCATGTCTGCTTTAAAGTCAATAACTGGAGTGAATTGTTCTGGAAATTCAAAGAACAGGGAATCATCGATGTAAAGCCTTGGGGGTACGTTCGTCAATTGACAGATGGTGCTATGCAGATGTTTGTAAGAGATCCTTCAGGAAATCTGGTAGAGTTATCATCTCGTCCGGGAAGTGAGGAAGTAGACCCCAAAATTTTCGAAGACGAACTTTTTAAACCAGGATTATATGTCTCAGGACGAAACGATTTTCGTGGATATAAGAGTGAAGACGCTACGCTCTATCACGGAGATAATTAAAGGTTCATGAACTCGGAAGTAGAAGAGGACAAGAGACCGGTACATCATCCCCAGGATACTTCCACACGTGGATTTGATATGTCAGATCCACTCTCTGAATCTATTTTTCATATTGAGCGTTATGTCTTGGGTATCATAGGGATCAATGAATATGTTCACCTTCCCAGGTTATCAAATGCTGTGAATGATGCAAAGGGTGTACAAAAGCTCTTTGAAGAAAAATATGGGGCTGTTCTTGCCACGCCACCCTTATTGGATACTTCTGCAAATAAAGAGAATATAACCCATTTAGTAGAAGATGAACTTAGGGCTACGTTAAAACCTGACGATGCATTGATATTCTTCTTTGCAGGCCATGGGGTTACGAGAATAGACCATGTAGGAAGTCACAAAATTGAGACAGGGTATCTTGTTCCGGTAGATGCTCAGAAAGATCATTATAGCCAGTATATCAAATTGGATTCGCTTCTCGAAGAAATAGGTAAACTACCTGCCAGACATATTTTGGTGATCCTGGATGCATGTCATAGTGGGTTTGCTATTGGAGAGGCCATGAAGTCCTTTAGAGACATTGATACATATCAACAAGATCTTCTGACCAGGTTAAGTCGAAAGATTATTACTTCAGCTCGTAGCGATCAACTGGCGCAGGATAATGGCCCAGTAGCACACCATTCGTTATTTACTGGGGTACTGATAGACGGGCTTAATTGGGGGAAGGCCGACCTGGACAGAAATGGGGTGATAACCTCTTCAGAAATGGGCTTATATATCCAGCAAGAAGTGGCACAGTACACGGAATCACAGCAGACACCTGATTTTGGCGCGTTCCATCTGGACGATCGGGGAGAATTGGTTCTTTCCCTAAGCGATCAATCCTTTGATTCATTGAAAGCACGCGCATTTAATTCATTGATGAATGGGAATTGGGAAGAATTTGAAATGCTTGAGCATAAGATCCAACAAATGGATTCAGAAGCTCCTGAAGCTAAGTATTTATCGTATAGGTTAGCGCTGAATACATTTGATCAACATACAATGCTCCAGTCATTACAAGATCTGGATAGATTGCCCTTTGATAAAGGAAGAATACCCATTGATCCTTTTGAATTACGCAACGTATTCGCTCAAGCTAAATACTTCAAGGACTTCTTTTCCATACCCCCATCAGGTAATCACATACATGTTGAACTGATTAAAGTCGATAAGGAGACAAAAGAGGAAGATTTAGTACCTAATATTTCCAAAACGACCCTCGAAGTATATCCTATCACATCTGGTGAGCTGTATTGTTTTGATATCAAGAACTCGCACTCGGAACCAATATTTGTTTATTTTTTAGAAATACATGCTACGGGAAAACTCAGTATTGTCCATTTATGGTCGTTAAAAAATCGAAGTATCAAAGAAAGTGGATTACCTTCAGGAGAAAGGGCGAAAAGTAATGTGTTTAGAATTACTGGGGAGAAAGGGTTATATGAAGGGCGCTTTTTTTATAGTTCGCAACAAATTTGGAGTTTCGAAAATCCTCCTTCCTCTGGTTCCAGGGCTGCATTTTTTAACGAGGAAGAAATAGATCTCAAACGCGTAGGGATGACCCGGATTTTTTACGAAATTCCCTGATAAATACATCTTCTTATGGCTAATATATTAATGCTAGAGACACTTACTCCATCTGCTGAAGACCTTCTGAATCGTACACATCATGTTATCATGGCAGAAGCACCGGATAGGGGGTTGGAAGAGACTACTAAGCAGCCTATTCATGTGATTGTAACTCGAGGTAAGGGAAAAGTAGATAGAGCACTCATAGCATCTTGCGATGGTTTGCAAATGATTGCTCGTGCGGGTGTAGGGCTGGATAATGTAGATGTAGATGCTGCTACACAACACGGGGTAAAAGTGCTCAATGCGCCAGGTTCAAATGCTTCTACTATTGCTGAACACGCTATTTCTTTGATGTTAATGCTTATGAGGAATATGTATCGTTCGGTTGCAGAGGTGAAAAACGGGAATTGGGCATTTAGAACCCGAATGAAATGCGATGAACTCAGAGGAAAACAATTAGCATTACTTGGCTTGGGAAATATTGGGAGTAGAGTTGCCAAATTGGGAGATGCATTTGGGATGGAAGTTATGTTTTGGGACAAATTTGTGGATGATGCTCCTTATGAAAAGGTGGAATTGGACTATGCCTTAGCGCATGCGGATGTGATCAGCATCCATTTACCCCTATTAACAGATACAGAGGGGTTAATAGGAGAAAGGGAACTGGCCATGATGCAGCCCAGTGCCTTGTTAATCAATACTGCTAGAGGTCCTATTATCGATCAAAAGTCCTTATTTGAAGCCTTATCCAATCATCAAATAGGGGGATTTGCCGCAGATGTCTTGTCAAAAGAGCCTCCATTGATTGATGAACCACTATTGGAACTACCCAATGTGTTAGTAACCCCTCACTCCGGTAGCCTAACTGCCACTACGTACAATTTTATGTGTCAAATTACCGCAGAAAATGTAGCGGCAATATTAGCTGGAGAATCTATAGACGAAAAATATATCTACAATAGGAAGGGGTTGGTATCCTAAGTAAGTGGATGGATATATTTACATATGCCATTATTCAATGTGTTCAATCCCTCCGGGATTGGTGCCGGGTGGATTACCACTGCTATTCCTGGTTTAACTCCTTCGGAGTTTCAGAAACCCTGAAAGGGTTAAACCAAGAATAGGACCGGATAATGAATCCCTTTATTCAAACATTAAACGCATCAATTCTTTTCTCAATATAACCACATACTCATCTGAATTAACATCCTGTCCATTGTAGGCAATAGCTAATGTAGCATCTTGTTCTGGGAAATGGAAGAGGTATGCATGAAATCCAAAAATTCCTCCTGTATGACCATATGCTTCACCATATTCAGTCCTAAATAAATCAATACCGAGTCCTGTAGACTCCCCATCCCACTCCTCGAAGTCTTCCTCACCCTCAGGTTTTTCATATAATGTAGTTGTCATTTGTCGAAAAGTCTCATCTCCTAACAATTGACCGTCGAATAAAGCCTCTATAAATACGCGCAAATCCTGCATATTGATAGCAATTCCCCCATCTCCTGTATTGGCATCTGAAACTTCGACATGACGTATATCTATATATTTACCTGATTTAAATGAAAAATATGGACGAACTACTCCCGTCGGAAGAGGAGTTTCAACACTTCCATACGTTGCAGAGGTTACATTTAGTGGATCAAAAATGTAAGTTTGTAATGCTTCGCCAAGTTCTAGTCCACTTGCTGCTTCAATGACCATGCCTAATAGGACAAAGTTTGTATTCGAGTACTCATAGTCTCTCCCCGGTGCATGAGTAGCAGGCTTCCCATATGCATATTTGAGTTTTTCTTCTAGTGATAATATCATGTTGGGGTTATTGGTAGCATCAAGAGTAAATTCCCAATTATTGTAATCGTACAATCCACTGGTATGATTGAGGAGCTGTCTTAGGCTGACTACATTGGCATTTTCAATTTGATCCGTAATCGATCGATCAATCCATTGATTCAAAGGGTCTTCAATCGATAATAGATCTTCCTCTTGAAGCTGAAAAATTAGTGTAGAGGTAAATACCTTGGAAATACTACCTATCATCATTTTATGGCAATTCTGTAGGGGGACGTTATTAGGTATATCTGCCATGCCTGATGTTCCGTTCCATGTATTGCCGTCTGGCGTTCTAAGGGCTACCATGACACCCGGTACATCCCTTGTCGCCTGGTCCAGAAGAACTTGAAAGCTTTCTCTGTTGGGATGAATAGTACTCTCATCAGGGAAAGATAGCATACAATCATATGTTTCAGGTGCAACAAATTCTGCATTTGTACACGAATAGGCTAATAAAGAGAGGATAATTATTGAAATTTTTGTAAGAGAAATCATGTTAAAAAAA
>CAZZEC010000084.1:0-25084 GCA_964652565.1 uncultured Bacteroidia bacterium | reverse complement strand
AAATTGGGATAATTGCCCCCAATCGTTATATTATCCCCTGCCTGTAGCGTTACTGTTTGATCGGGAAGGGTATTGGTGATTTCATTATCTGAAATGGATATGCCCTCTCCGGCTGTATATGGTTCAAATCCCGATTCCTCGGGAATCCAATTCCCCGCCTGAAAGGTAAGTACTTGTCCATTGGAAGGAGTAGCTGCATTCACATTGTTTAACTGGTCTAGTTCCATATCGGTAGCCACCTTGCTGTAGGGAACATGTCGAAAGGGAAGCACTTCTCCGATGGGGTTTCCATTGAGAGACACCCCTAAAAAGTAGCTACTTGCTCCCCAATCAATCGCCTGAAAAGCTACGGAATTATTGCTCCCAATGATCAGGTTGATCAGACCAAATTCGTCGGTTTCTACGACATGAGATTCATTAAAGACAATAGGACCTGATGTTGCTCCCTGGAAAATATCGAATTCAATAGTAACTTGTTGATTTTGGATAATGTTGCCAGCATTATCCCTTGCTACTGCCTGATAATTGAATCCATTGTTTTGCGCATGCATCTCAGATGGAGCAAGAACCGACATAGAGACTATGCCCCACATCATGAGTTTAATTAAGGTTTTCATCACTGTATAATATGAAGTAGTATAACGGTTAGTTTATTTCAATCTTTGCTCTAGATCATTCAGTCTTTGTTGGAGTTGTTCAATCACTGTCTGTTGAGTAGATAGCTTTTCGTTTAGTTCTTTGATCGCTTCCACAGCCAATACTCCAAATGCATCGTAGTTGATCATATATAAGTCATGTTCATTGCTATAATCAACGACTTCTGGGAATATTTTTTCTACTTCCTGTGCCAGAAAGCCTATCCGTGTCACGTTATCATGAATATATGAATATGTATGGGCTTGTAGCTGGGTCAAGCCAGTAACGACATTGGACAATGGCCGAATATTTTGTTTTAACCTGGCATCAGACAGTGTAGCGTATACTCCTGCTGAACTGATTTTAGCGACGATGCTAGCGTTTCTTACAAGTAAGAGATTTTTATCGAAGTTATCGTCGTTTGGATTTATAGAATTATGAAAGGTCCAAACATTCGATCGATCATTATCATTCTGTATACTCAAGCCAAATCTGATATCACCAAAATCATGTCTTACAAACATATTTCCATCTACAAAAACCGGGAGATTGATATCTAAAAGTCTACCACTAGCTAAGTATTGAAAATTATTAATATTCAGCCCATTAATAGCTGTATTTTTCCCCATGGAAATACTTCCCTGATCGTAGAATATATTATTGCCATTAGCACTCCACAAAGAATTTCCTCCCCCAACTGTAGCGGCAATGGTAAAATTGGGATAAGAACCTGTAATATCTATATTATTCCCCTCATTCAACACTACGGTTTGATCAGGGGCTGTATTGGATATCACATTATTATTATTAATTGAGATTCCATTTCCTGCTGTATAGGTTACCCCACCAGTAGCAGTAGAGGCAATCGTGAAGTTGGGATAAGCGCCTGTAATATCTATATTATTCCCTTCATTCAACACTACGGTTTGATCAGGAGCCGTGTTGGAAATTACATTTCCAACGATTGAAATGCCCTCACCTGGCGTGTACACGACGGATTCCACATCTCCTGGCTGCCAGGTACCTGACTGGAATACCAGCACATTCCCATTAGCTGCTGTTGCTGCCTGAACATTGATAAGGTCATCCAATTCCATATTAGTTGCTACTTTACTGTAGGGTACAGCCTGAAATTCGCGTACTCCTCCTATCTGGGTTCCATTGAGCGAAACTTTCAGGAAGTAGCTATCATCCCCCCAATCAATCTGTGCAAATTGATTACTATTCTGTTGTCCGATAATCAGATTCACCAATCCAAACTCATCGGTAGTACTCGTCGCACTTTCCGTGAATACCACAGGACCATTGGCTTGATTGCGAATAATCTCAAAGTCAAGGGTAACGTTTTGATTCTGAAGAATGCCTCCATTATCGTCCCGCACCACAGCCTGATAGGTAATCCCTTGATTCTGGGCAGACAGCATGGAAACGCCGATGAATAGAAAAATAAATAGTAAGTTCCCCAGGGTATTTTTCATATAACAAGTAGTTGCAAGTGATTATTCTTTTATTATGAGTTGTTCTAATTTGCGAATTCTCTCTTCAAGCTCATCAATCCTTTCCTTCTGATCGTCGATAATTTTTTGTTGTTCTTTGATGGATTCAAGTGCTATAGGGCCAAAAGCCTGATAATTGAGATAGTATCTATCGTTATCATCATTGTAAGAGACCAATTCAGGAAATACTTTGGCGACTTCCTGTGCAAGATAGCCAAACTGAACTATACTTGATTGAATCATTTGGTATTGTGTCAGTTGTAATTGAAGTGCCTTTGGTAGTATGCTATTAACATCAGAAATATCTGACTTGAACCTTACGTCAGAACCTTGAGTTAATTGACCATCGATTTGGACACTTCCATCTGTCGTGAATCTGATTTTCCCATCTCCGTTATACAGAAAGTTCAAAGAGCCATCTACAGGCCCGATAGGATCATTAGCTGCTACGTGCATCGTCCATAATCTATTAGGAATTTGATTATTTCTCAGACTCAATCCAAAATTTCCATTTCCAAAATCGTGTGTGATAAATACATTTCCTCTAATATTTACGGGTAAATTCACATCTAGTAGATTTCCTGTTGGTAAATACTGTATATTATTGACGTTTAAGCCATTAATAGCAGAAGTTTTTCCCATAGCAATACTGCCACTATTGTAGAAAATAGTATTTCCACTGGAACTCCAGAGTGAGTTTCCCCCTCCAACCGTAGCGGCAATGGTAAAGTTCGGATAGGTACCCGTAATATCTATATTGTTGCCTTCATTCAATACCACGGTTTGGTCGGGTTCCGTATTGGATATCACATTATTATTATTGATAGCGATACCCGTACCTGCTGTATAATTTACCCCCCCTACTGCGGTAGAAGCTATAGTAAAATTGGGATAAGAACCTGTGATATCGATATTGTTTCCTTCGTTCAGTACTACGGTTTGGTCAGGCGCAGTATTGGAAATCACATTGTTGTTATTAATATCTATTCCAGTCCCTGATGTATAAGTTGTTCCCCCTGCTGCGGTAGAAGCTATAGTAAAATTGGGATAAGCCCCGGTAATATCTATATTATTTCCTTCATTCAATACCACCGTTTGGTCAGGCGCAGTATTGGAGATTACATTCCCAACAATCGAGATTCCATCTCCAGGTGTATATACGATAGATTCTATCTCTCCAGGCTGCCATGTTCCTCCCTGAAATACCAATACATTCCCATTAGCAGCTGTAGCAACCTGTACATCGGTCAGTTGGTCCAGTACCATATCAGTCGCCACTTTACTGTAGGGTACGGCCTGAAATTCACGTACACCGCCAATCTGAGTTCCATTGAGCGAAACGCTCAGAAAGTAGGAGGCTGATCCCCAATCAATCTGCTCAAACTGCTCGCTGTTTTGCTGACCAATCACGAGGTTTACCAGTCCAAAATCGTCTGTGGTAGTAGTAACACTTTCTGTAAATACTACAGGACCATTTGCCTGGGCACGCAAAATGTCAAATTCAAGCGTAACGTTTTGATTTTGTAAGATATTCCCACCATCATTTCTTACGATAGCTTGATAGCTTATACCCTGATCTTGTGCTGTAAGATATGTAGGTATCAAAAATGAAATGAATGCTAAAATAAGGAAGCGATATGTATGATTCATATATGTGTGTATCGATATATATAGATAATCAGCAAGAATAATCTACTCCAATTGAGGGGTTAAGCCATTCATATTAGAGGCAATACCCTGTAATTTAGTAGCAATTCCATTGTATTCAATGACCAGTCTTTCCAGCTTTGTTTTATCTTCTTTATCACCAAATCCTCTAATTTGAGCGATTAACCCACTGAGTTGATTAGTCTTCGCTAAGATATCTTCACTGATGAACTGGACATTAGGATACTCAGTGGACAAATAAGATTTTGCCCGTACAAGTTTTCCTTTTGTAGCTGTCAACGTACTTTGACAGGAAGCAAGATTAGACTGAGTTTGTTGCAAACTGGTATTAGCCTGCTGCAAATTGGTGTTCAATTGCTGCTGCTGATTTTCAAATTGCCTTTGTATTTGCTGATTCTGGATTTGTTGATCTTTTTGGTCCAACATCTCCTGTAGTGCTGCAAGTTCAGCATTTTCCGTTTCATCGTTACCTAAAATCGCCGTACGTTTCAGTTCTTTTTCCCTCAAAATGACATCATAGAGATTGACGACTTTGTTTGTCACCTGATCATTCACATTTCCCGTTAAGATGATTCCCAACGTATCCCTCTGTGCCTGAGCAAAATTCTGGAGTAATCTTTTGATATCAATTATTTTAAAATTGATCGCATTGAGCTTTTCGCTCTTTTCAAATTCCCCAGCAAGACCTTGTGTCTGAAGTTGGATCAATTCCATTTCTGATCTGCTGAGGTCCTGTATCATGGTATAAGCAGAATCTATATACATGATCAGTGCAGCCATCTGGATCTCTCTGGTACGGGAGGCTATTAATTCCTCTTCCAGCAACTGTATTTCTTCTTGTAATCGTTGATTCTCTGACTGCGGAAATCGCAGGTTACTAAATAATAAAGAGCTAGTCAAAACCAGTGTTGCTAAGAGAATTCCCGCAAATTTCAGGAATTCTGCCGTTCGCGCTTTGCTATTAGAAGCCTTCATAGGACATTAATTTTTGGGTTTAATATTTATTCCTCCTCCACCTCCAGGTTTATTAGGATATCTTTCATTGGGATTATACGTTCTGGAGACATTCTTATCTAATGTAGGATCTATGCTATCTACCTTTCGCTCGATCACGCGTTCCTGAATATCATTCCAGGTTTGTTTTTTCAAGGTAGAAATTCTACTGTACAACAACATCAACTGTTTGAGCAGATAATTTACAGGTATTACTGCACTTTGGTAGATGTCCTGATGATTGTAATTCGTCTTATTAAGCATGTAATCCAGGGTTTGACGGAAAACCAGTCCTTGTTGCTGAGGAGCATTTTGTCTTATTCGGGAGCTAAAATATTGAACGAGATATTCTGCAAGAGAACTGGGTAAGTACGTGAGTGTATCGTTCATGACCCTTGCCAGACCAACAAATTGAGAAAAGAAGATAACAGGAGGCTGATGTAACATATACATTCGCATGGGATCTAAACGGGACGAAATATAATCCAGTAATTTCTCTGTAAAGAACCTCACATCTCTGTTGAGGTTATCGGGGTTATCGATTCCATAGACACTTTGTACAACTTGTGCTGCCAGGTGATGTATTTCTTCGAGTTGATTTAAAAAATCGCTATAAGTGCTAATGAGTAGCGGATGAGCACTCATATTAGCTACAGGAGGCACATACTGATCATCCCAGGTAAGTCCCTCTGCCCTGCGGGTAAGTTTACCTATGATGATTTGATTGGCACTCTGAAATCCCTGACGTTGAATATCCCAGGGTAGTATTTGTAGGCTATATGCAGGAAGCGTAAAAGGTTCACGAGGTGGAGTCTCTTCTGGATCTATCATTCCAAAAGCTTCTCTTTCATAGGGTTTAACTATCAACAACACTTTCCAGTCATTCTGAGAAGGATCTAATTCGTGCAAGCCATAACTAAGTTCTGAAGTCCCTCCGTTTAATGGACTTATTTCTACTCTAATTCCTCCAACGGTTATTGCCCGACAAGTCTTAATCGTTATTTTATCCGAAAGAATTTGATATTCCAATGTTCTACTATTTCCATCGGCTAATAGACCATAATTGAAAGGCGTCAATTGTATACTTTGAGTATCTCTAATAAGGTCCTGGAAAGCATTTTCCATTTGTTGGAAATGATGCTTGGAAATTTTCATTCCATTAATCCAATTAACCGGGTAATGTTCTATATAGGGGAGCATATACTAAGCCTTTATGAGTTCTTTCTTTTAATTTTGATCATAGGGCGATCATCCGAAGGTATCTGTTTGGGAGCAGTTCTGGTTTTGGGCTGATTTTGGGGTTTTGGATCTGGCGTAGGTTTCGTCTCTTTTATTTCAAAACGACCGTCTACGACCCTTTGTGCAATGATGGTATCACCACTCTTAATTTCATTTTCTTTAAATGAAAGATCAGGTCGTACGATTTTCTTATTATTCCACCAGGAGTCCTGTTCAATAAAGAATACCCATTCAACGGGGTTATTCATGGGGTCTCGCGCATAATGCAAAAACGTCTTTCCATTATTGATTTGTTCCTGGATGAATATGTGAAAAAAATCACCAAAATTATACGCTGGAACGGCTCGTAAAGAACGATACATTTTAGGATGGTCTTCAAACAGACTAGCGCTGGTAACAAGATTAATATACATCTTATGCTGTGCTACCAATGTTCTGTAGTGTTCCACATTAGCTCTGCCATACTCAGGAAAATTCCATCCTTCATATACCTTTGATGGGATCCGAATCCATTGATTCCAAGCAGTTATAATGAAAAAAGGCACAAGAAAAGCCAGTATAGATGTATCGAATGACAGATTGTATCCATCTTTATCCAAAAAGTAAAATAACAGCACGAACATTAATGATCCTAAAGATGTCACAAATCCCGTGAAGAGCAGTTCCGGCAAAAAGGAAGTAGATGAACTCCAGGGATGGAATAAATACATAAACCACACATGTAGAATTCCTAACACGAGAAAAAGTGAGACTAAAATAGCATGAAAGGTTTGGGGATTAGTCTGGGTGCCTAAAGAGGTAAGCCCTAAGCCACTAAACAATACAGTGAAACCGATTACATGAAACCAGACCCCTATTTTACTGTAGGGTTTTTTCTGATCTTTCAGCGTAGAGAAAAACCCCATTGCACAACCCATCGCTAATAACAGAAGCAAGATAGAAATGACTATCAGTAAAGGAGAGATTCCAGATTTACTGGCTTTTATCCCCTTTTTGACTATAGTCTTGGGTTTTATTTGAAATATCATCATATGTTGTACAACTTCAATATATAATGCTTATGATTAGGAAGCCAGACGAGTCGTATATCCTAGCCTTCCATCTGTAGCATTTAGTTCGTTTAATATGAAAAGGTTTTCACTTACAGATACCTCAACACTCATTTCAACCGATGTATCTGCTGGCAAAAAGTAGTTGATCAACAGATTTAAAAATGATTCTCCCTCTCCTGATGGGAGGTAATAAAGTACATTTTTTTTCGCAATTGGCCCAATATTTACTTCTATTCCAGGTAAGTAGTCATGAAAACTATCGCCAAGAACAGCGTCTATCCCCAGATTTGCCATACCTAATACAGGTATATCCATTGTTATAGCACTAACTTTTTTAGGCGCCATTTCTTTAATACTAATGGGATTGTCTAATAATATTTGTAAACATTCTTGAGTTAATTCGAGGTTGCCTACTATGTCGCTGGCTACAGGTAGGAGATAGAGCAATAATGAGATTTTCTGATCTGTCGTAACTCTGGGCAAATCCCAAAAATCAATAAATAGCTCTCGCTGCCGATGTTCTCCAAATCCTTTAAATGCCCGTTGTTCTTCGAGTTCCAAAAAGACCTTTTCTCTGTAGAAGCTCTGTTCTATCGGTGAAAAAAAGTTTCTGGCATTTTTCTCTTCCTCCTGCTGTCGACGATAGAGATCTATCATCTCCTGGGTATTTCTAAAGGGATTACGCTTTGAGTGATGAAATAAGCTTTCAGGTAATGAATCGTATAATCCGTCCCGGCTTACTTCCCAATGTATGATTGATGGTTCATCTTCTGTATCAAACTCATGATACTCGTCAAGGACATCCTTGCGAAAACTCCGTCTAAAATTGCCTTTGGGATGTATCATAAAATCCGCCTTCATCTCTGAAGCTATGAGCAATGCTACGATGACTTCTACGCGATAATCTTCTATGAACTGTTTACTAAACTGGTCTCTTCTACTTATCATGAGCGTTCCGATTTATAAATATTCGGTATGGCAATAGTCCTGTTGACAATCTTGTAAGAATCGTTTCCAATTCTCTGCATTCTTCTTCTTCAATTGTTTCATTGTATACAGGCGTTAACCATACATCCAGTGTACGTTGAAACCCCTTTTTAGGAGTATCTCCGATTCTCACGCCTTGCTTCACTTCGACATGTCCCAACCGATCTCCCAATATTGTATAACATTTTGCATGGATATCTGCGTGAGATACAATTCGCCCTCTATTAAGCAATGCCTCTTTGTAAGCATATAATTCATCCTGGGCATGCAACCTATTTCTGCCACCCGAAGTTTTGGAAGCTAAAAAGATACTACCCCGCCTGAAATCCGCTCCTTTACTTACTCCTAGTTCTTCCCCCGTAGCCAAATGATTGGCTTCTTCCCCATTTGTCGTCCAAAACTGGACCTCAATATTTTCTCCTATCCGATCTGGGCTCAGGATGAGATAGTTGACCTGCTCCTTATAGGAACTCCCTTTGATACTTCTCTCTAATTTATTTACAATTTGATTAAGTTCTCTAATATCTGAGGCCAGTACATCATATCCCAATGCAGAGAATGCGGCACTCTCATCTCTTAGTAAATCAAATAAATATTCTAACATGGCAGAAGCATCCCTCGAATCAAATCGCTGTGTACCTCCCCTCCGAAGCGTATATGTTAGTGGCTTTTGTGCCTTTAAATGATTGGTCGAATGCGAAATATATGATTTGCCTTCACTATTGGTCACAGAATGAACATCAAAAAAACTCGAATTAGACTCAAGGGGTATAATATTAATTTTTCGTTGAAGTCGATAGGGAATAGTATTTAGCCTGCGATTGATGATGGGAAAGCAATTGGGAAATACCAGAGATTCTTCGATAGATTGCTGGGGAAAACTTTCGGGAAAAGTCACTCGCACCCATAGCAATGGATCAACAAATTCTGATAATACCTCTTTGGGAAAAGCTTCTTCAAACTCAGGTGGATAGAGAGTCTTCAGTTTTTCCAAAGGAGCATCGGTAGATAATCCTTTTAAGGTTATAAACCGATTGGCATAAAACTCCAATGCATGTTGTTCTACCTTATTGGTAACATTATAGGTGTATTCCAGGGTTTTAAACCGTCTGAAATCTTCTTCTGTGAAAGCAAACCCATGTATATGAGATAAATCTATATCTCCTATACTCCATCTTGTTGCAGGTAATAATGAAAAGTACATTTGCTTTTCATTATGTGTAGCAATACTCCAGTCAAAATAAAATCTCAACCCATCTAAATGCTCGATATTATCATGTACTGTCAATCCAAGATAAAGCGTAGACGGATTCAAAGGAGTAAGCGTCTTTCCCAAAGGTGTACGTTGAATGCCTGATATACTTGATACCTGATTGTACTGAGCCTGGAAAGCAATTCCTACTTGAAATATGGGAAAATCAAATACCGGGGAAAAATTCACCTCAATTTTTGCATCCTCTTTTTTAACATATTGATAAAATTGTGTGCTGCGCTTGACTGTATGCATAGCTTCTACTGGCGCTGCATGTAGAATACCATGAGCTGGCGTAGGTCCGGTTAATACATCCGGAGTCAGGAGATGAGCTACGCGTTCGAGTACGCGGGATTGAGTAGCTAAAATTTCGTCGTGTATAATTTTCACTTCAGATGCACAGGCTCCCATTAGCAACTCTACTAAAGGATCAAACCCATCCATATCCGACTCACTATAACCCCATAAATGAGCAGCATCTTTTTTCATCCTCAGAAAGATGTCATCTTTCGTTATCCTGCTTCTATAATCTTTTTCAGGCATTCGTGTTATGCTTTATCATCAATCTAATGAAATAGGGCTAAAAAACACGGTCTCAATATGTTGGAAATCCTGGTTGGTAATCTTCAGTTTGGCATTGATCACGACAATAATTCGTTTTTTAATCCTTCTGACCTTGTTGTCTTCCGGATGAGTGAATGGCAGTTCATCGATGGTAATAGCTATTTTGAGTTGTGTCAACCTCTTTTCATGCACAGATATAGAGGTATAAATAGACTCCTGAAGTCTTTTCTTCCAATCGTTTGCACTGGGAAGTAACTCAAAATCCTGATCCCAAATGCTACATCCATATGTAGGATCGAACCTGTACTCATCGAAATGTGTAACTAAAATCAACAAAATATTTTGTTTGATCGATTCCTCAAAGGAGCATTTAGGTTGAGATCGCTTCTTGAGTAATGCCCCGAAGTTGACAGGTATTTTATAACATTCACTCATTAGTTAAGCTTCACCATTGCTCCTTGTACATTTACCATTGCAGTCCCTTTGAGGTTAAGCATGGCATTGGCTTGTGCATCCAGGTTAACATTTGCACTCAGTTTCCCATTGAGACCTGCGGAAAGCTCCAGGTTCATGGAAGAATTCACTTTTGCATTCATTCCAGCAGATAGTTCATAATCTGTTCCAGAGGATACGCCCATTTTAGTACCACTGCTCACAGAATACTCCTGACCTGCTGAGATAGCCATATTCTTGTTGGCATTGGATTCCATTTCATCACATTGTATTGTGGTTTTCTTTTTGGAGGTCATAGATATTTCTTCCGCATCCATGGTGAGTGACCCTTTAGCAGATATACTGATATCCCCCTCTGATTTAATGGAAATAGAACCATTTCCAGATAAAGACATCACGATCTCATTCTTTGACTCTGGATTAAATATTTTAATTTCTTCTTCCCCACCTTTATCATTAAAACGAATTTCATTACCACTACGGGTTTTGATGGCTTTAAAATCATTCTCACTATTACTCCAATCAGATGATATTTTGGCATTTTGATGGTATACACTCCCTACTACAAAAGGCCGCTCAGGATCACCATCTATAAATGACACCAACACTTCATCCTCTATTTCAGGGAGAAAATAAAACCCATTTTCTTTCCCTCCGTGAGGTTGCATACACCGAATAAAAGGGGTTTCATCGGATTCTTCCTGCCAGTAAAATCGTACCGTTACCTCACCTCTATCCTCGTCTTGCCAGTTTCTGATCACAATAGCAGGTTGAGTCTCAGCAAAAGGCTGTCTCACATGGGGATTTTTGGGAGGCATCTGTAAGGCGGAAGGCATCGCTTCGAAATGATTCTGATAGTTACCATCTCCATCAATCCTGTGTGTAACACTGATCACTAAATACTTTTGGTATTCTTCCTGTGATTTTCTGAGAATATCTCCCCATGAGGCATTGATATTCAAGGTAGTACCTATTTTCACCGCAATGCTGTCGCTCACTCCGGATAATTTGACAAACTCATTGGATTGATACGATTTTCTGACCGTACTCAAATCGTCCAACTGTTTCTTTTCTGTCAGTTTGGGGCGAACGTGATCCAGGGGAGACTGATTGTATACATCTTCGGAAGCTTGAGAAAGAAACTCCCCAAATGCATTTAATCCATTTACAGTCGAACCTGAAGCCTCTGACTCATACTTCTCATTTTTAAGGTAATCATATGCACTCAGCTTAAAATTCGTGGGAACTATTTTTAATCCCACATCAAAATTGATCAGGTCTTTTCCCAGGGTCAGTGTCGTTTCATCAGCCCCGGAAGGAATCCCATAAATAACTTCAGATCCATTGTAGAAAAACCAATCACCATATTTATGAGCCAGGCGTGAGATAAAATGATAGTTACTCTCTTTATACTGAACAGTATACTCCAGGGGATCCGATGAACGCGAAAGGTGGACCTCATGCTTCAGCAAATTTTGCGGATACTCCCCAATAACTTCTTGAAAAATATCATCGACTTTCATTTCGGGGAAGGAACGGGTATTTACCCCATCTTCCATGAGTATAGTAGGACTATATCCACTGATCACAACTTCACTGGTAGCACCGTGAAACCGCGACATACTGATATTGGTAATAATTCCTTTAAAAAAATTGTCATCCTGTTGGCTTCCATTTTGTGCCCTGAGTCCAATCTTTAGGGGTTTGCCTATTACTTTTTCACAGGTATCGGCAAAGGTATCCTCTTTTCCCGTGAAGGCACTCATAGGTAAACGCAACTCAAAGTTGTGATGCCAATCTATGTGTTGAGTAATTACAAGGTTATTAAATGGAGCCAGAATACGACCTCCTTCTTCTAATTCGATTTGAACTTGGGCTTTTTTTGACACAACAATTTTATTTAAGGATCAATTAGAAACAATATCAACCTGAAGTGATACTTCAGGTTGATGATATTTTTTATTAATGAAAAGCAAAGCTTTACAGGGACAATTAAATAGGCCAGTCATTTTCATGCGAGGCACCGCCCATAGATATTTTCTTAGCAGAAAATACTAAGCTTTGTACCATCGGAGCATCACCTATTGCATCTACAGATTCTGCATAGCTAACCAGATAGGCATCTTCAAATTCAAGTTCCTTCATTGCAGCCTCTTCATCTCTTTTGTAGAAAATAACCTTACCGCTTTTGGTTGAATAAGGATCGCAGATCCATTCGAAATAGCTTGTATCGTCAGAGGACTCAATCTCTAGGTGTAGAGTTCCTCCACGCACATCGGAAGATGGCCTTCCGGAAAAATCGACGTCTCGTTGAAGTGAATAATTGCAGTGTAAAACGCGAAACTCCGTACCATCGACGTCAAGAACAGCATTAAAAGACATAGTTTTTTAAATTAGGTTTATAAGTATTGGATAAAAAAGCCAACAGGGTATAAATGGAAAACTCTCGATATCACTCTATTCCTGCTCGTACTCAGTATTCCATTCAGCAGAATCAGGATCATCCCCTTTAGTCCCATCCAGTTTCATCACGAAAGTTTTTGCTGGGAAATAAGGAGAGATATGTATATCCAGATAGATCCGGTCCTTCTGCTTAGGATCTTGTTCAAATCTCAATATCTTGAACTTTTGTATCAAGTTATTGGGACCTTGTATGCTATCAAGAAACTTGACGATTTGAGAACGAATATCCCTTTTTGTATTAGCATTAAAATTTTCGAATGCCCTTCGGTTGAGGAAATCGACCATCACCTTTGACACCCAGTCAAATACACGTACAACAGAATACGTCTGCAAACCAATATTATCGCCGTTGAAAAGTGTTTTGGCTGAAAAAGCCATTACTTTTCCATATTCATTGACCATGGGTACCAGTCCCATCTTTTCCAGACTGGAAATTTCACTTTTCTTCAATTGGAACTTTACGCCTTCTACTTCACTGATTCCCCCATGCTTTTTACCGGCTGTTACCTGAGACATCAATGTCTTATATATCTTACCTGCCAAAGCAGCAGAAGGAGCTATATACAATTCATCGTCCTCTCCCAACTCATCATATTTTTCTCTCCCTACCAACCAGTTACAAGTCATGATCACATTAGATAAGTGTACATCTCCACCAGCATGATCAGCCGCCTGGAACATATCCATGACATCATCTGGAGAATCAAGATTACGGAAGTCCGTTAGCATCATCACTTTGTGATCATGAGCGATCTTCGCCCACTTATGAAGGATAGCATTTGATCCCATATATCCAGGAAGTACCATCATAGAATAGTTTTCCCTCAAATCCAAACGGTCATAGGTTTGGCGAAATTCTTCAGCAACTGCATCGAAAAAAGTAGGTACATCCAGATCTGTCAATTGATCTTTGGCTGCGTTGAGAATAGTAACATTCTTAAGCTTATCACTTTCCGTATTTTTGTAAAATAAAGCTACTGTACGGTAGGATTGCTCCAGGTCTCGACTTGCGTCGATGGCCTTTTTAAGATTTACATTCAGCATTTTATCTGCCTCCTGAGACTTTTCGTCGCATTGAGACATCATTTCCGTGAGGTCTTCCGTACTAGAAAGAAGTTCTTTCCACAGCTCCAATCTCCGTTTTAGGCTAGCTCTATCCCTTTTGAATTGAGTTTCAGAAAGGAAAATCTCTTTCCTGGCCTTTTTCTTGGGGTTAAGATTCTCAACTCCTTTCAGTGTGGTCTCTATGATATCAAACCCTCCGTACTTACTCAGCTGATCGGTAAGATCTTGCAATTGGACAGCACCAGTCTGCTGTTTTTCCTGTAATTCCTGTTGTATGTCTTGTTCTTGTTCTGCCATGTGTGATAGTTGTTAGAGAATAAAAAATTAAGAATCGGCCCCTTCCAATTCATCAATCATAGATTGCAGAGCAGCTAAGTAGGCAACTTTTGCCTCGGGGTCGGCCAACATCTTTTGTAATATTTTGTTTGAGCGTAGATACTTAATGAATTGTTGATAATTTTCTTGCTGTCGTTGCAAGTCTTGAAGGAAATTGCTTTGTGCAATAACTCCTTTCTTCCCAAAGTCTCCGATGTTATTGAAATTCAACGCTTCTTTCACTTCAGAGCCATCTTCCTGTTCAAATTCTACTTCGACTTTCGGTTTATAATGTTCAAAAACTTCTTCAACCGTTTTTAGCCCCTGCACCATTTCGGGCTTTGTAGGAGGGTCTGCCGTTAACTGCTCAACGATCAGTGTTCTGTTTTGTGAAATTTCGGATATCGCTTCACTGGCTTCCTGCGGGCGGACCTGGCCACCAATACCACTAGGATCAAACATAATAGGTCAATTGTTAAGTGATCGAAAATTATACAGAGTAATTTACTAAATACTTTTTTATTCTACTTCTATAATTATATCATTCCCTTCTTCATTTAATGTAACAACTATCTGTGAACCAGGAGTTACTTCTCCGCTAATAATCATTTTGGAGATGGGCCTTCTGAGTCTGTTTCTTATGACTCCCAGCAAGGGTCTTGCACCATATCGGGGAGTAAAACCTTCATTTGCTAATAGTTTTTTAGCATCTTCAGAGATAGTAAAGTCAATCCCTTGTCTATCCAAGGCCTTCAACAACCCTTTGAGATGAATCTCAAAGATTTTCAATATAATTGATTCTGTAATTGGGGAGAAAGGTACAATTTCGGTCAGCCTTCCCAGAAACTCTGGGCGGAAATACTGACTCATGATATCTTTTAGTTTATTTGTACCGGGAATTACTCCCTGGTTAAACTGTTCTACAATCCAATCGCTACCAATATTCGAAGTAAATAGGATCATAGCATTAGAAAAATCCCCTTCTTTCCCCAGTTTATCGTGTAGTTTTCCCTCATCTAGTATTTGTAGAAAAATGTCAAACACAGATGAATGTGCTTTTTCAATTTCATCAAATAATACCACTGAATAAGGTTTTTCGCGTATTTTGTTAACCAGCAAACCTCCCTCTTTGTAGCCTACATATCCTGGAGGAGCACCGTACAGCAACGCAGCAGAATGCTCTTCTTTAAACTCCGACATATCAAATCTAATCAATGCCTGTTCATCATTGAAGAGGAAATCTGCCAGGGACTTCGCTAATTCAGTCTTACCTGTACCCGTAGGTCCTAGAAAGAAGAAGGAACCTATGGGTTGTCCAGGTTTATTCATACCCGAACGGGATTCCAAAATAGCATCTGCAATTGTTTTCAGCGCATGATCCTGCCCTATGACCCTTTTCTTCAAAGCCTCTTCCATATTGAGTAGCTTTTCTCTCTCCTGAGATTGGAGCTTACCCATAGGAATACCCGTTTTATAAGATACCATAGCGGCGATATCGACGGCTTCAACCTGCTCTTTTTTGACTTCCGCTAGTGTGATGAGGTCTGTAAGCGTTTTGTTAATATATTCTTTTAACCTTTCGGGGTCTTCTATCTTTAATGGCTCTGTCTCATCTGTAAGTTGCCCCAATAGAATAGGACTTACCTTGGCTTCTACCAGGCGATGAAACCATCTCAATTCTGAAAGATTGTGTTCAGGATCATCTTCTCTTAATTCCAACTCATTCAACTCCGTTTGCAGGCGTTGCAATTCTTCGATGGAAGTATCATTCATCAATCTGATGGCTGCCATCGTACGATCTACCAGATCAATCGCTGCATCTGGTAATCTTCGATCTTTCAAATATCTTTTGGAAAGCTGAACGCTAGCTGTAAGGGCTTCTACATGAACGGGGGTTTCGTGATGATCCTCGTATCGAGGTAATAGCGTCTTTAGCATCCTAATGGCCGTAACCTCATCCGGCTCAGGCACTTTTATCAACTCAAATCTGCGATTGAACGCTTCATCAGCTTCTATAAATTCGCGAAACTCATCATGTGTAGTAGCACCTATGACGGTGAGCTCTCCACGAGCAAGTTCAGGTTTCAAAAGATTGGCAACGCCTGATCCCACGGCTCCTTTGCTGTCCAGAAGCACGTGCACTTCATCTACAAACAGTATAGCTTTATCAAACTGCTTGATTTCTTTGATTATCTTTTTTATTCGGTCTTCTACTTCTCCCTTGTAAGATGCACCAGCAACAAGTGATCCCACATCCAATTCCATCAAAATTGCATCCTTGAGATTGGTAGGAACTTTTCCCTCTATAATACTCAACGCAAACCCATCGACAAGTGCCGTTTTCCCCACGCCAGGTTCTCCAACAATCATGACATTGGGCTTAGTTCTTCTACCCAGAATCTCGGCAATCATTCTTGTTTCCCGATCTCTACCAATAATGGGATCTATTCTCCCTTCTCTTGCCTGAGAAGTCTTATCGATACAATACTTTAATAAAGCCTGCCCTACCGAAGCACTTTCACTCGTCGCCGCAGTAATCCCATTCTCTTCACTGGGTCCTTCAATTGCATCATGTAGCGATAATTCTCTTAAACTAGCTTCAATTAGTTCATTTTCAGAAAGGGGAAAGCTTTTGAGTTGTTCAGGGGTATAAGCTACATTGGGCTTTGTCAATGTTATCAGTATTGCCAAAGGAGAAATAGCATCCTCAGAAAGCTTCATTCGAATCACATCAGCTACCTCCATCACTGTGCGAATCTTAATATCCCCTGCAGGCTCAGATACTCCTCTACCAGATTTAGGGTAGGTTTCTATTCTTACTTCTGCCCAATCGCGAAGATAGTGTATATCATATCCCCATGATACCAATTGAGTAGCTAGTCCAATCTCATTATTGAGTATGGCTTTGAGTAAATGAGAAGGTGAAAATTGAGAATGTTGATATTCTTTACTAATGGACCTCGCAATATCTATTGCTTCATGTACTTCATTGGTATAAGCATGCGTAGTAATCATAACCTATATTGATTTCCAGTCAGTGATTTAGAAAATAACAGCTTTGATTATTATTGAGGAAATGAGGAGATCCCTGTGAAAAACAGCTGTCAATATTTCTAAATCTACACATAAGGACTATTCATTTCCAAATAATCAATTATTTTTTTATGACGCTTTGGATTTTTTCGTAATTGTTTATAATGAAATAGACAGGAAATTATCGCGTCATGTGTAGCACGTTGTATTGATTCGTAACAGATGATGTCGAATCACTATTATTTTACATCTTTTCTGTGAATTTGTACAAAAAAATTTTCCTATTCTTTTCTGCCTTAAAATTCCATTTAAATAGAAGGCCCATGACCTACTTTGATTAGTGCAAAAAATCTACTTCCTTTTACATACCCATTACTATCTAAGTGAATCAGTTTCTTCCCCACTGTATTTTTTTTAAGACCGTGTGTGTCAGCAGTATTTCCACCAATCGCATGAATGTGGTGTGGACACACTTCTGTAATGATATCACAATGAGAAGACTTGGAAGATGCAGATTCCAGGTTGTAGTAATTAAAATTTGATCCCCCTCTAATATTGCAAATGATATCACCAGGTTCGGGTAAGACTTCTTTTACATGGAAGGCCCAAAATGGATTGGTTAAATCTCTACGCTTTCTATTTTTCTTTGCATGATTTACGTATTCCCAGTGCAATGTATGATAGTAAAAGTGATTCCCTGCTCCCGCTTTTCTCATTACATATGAAACAAAAGCAGCACTCCAGGGAATACCCGTCTTCCAATTTACAGATATGGATTCTCCTTCTTCCTCGAGATTGCTCTTCCATTTTTTAAATTTCAGAGGTGTTTCTTCAGCTTTTAATTTTTGTTTTTTATACTTTACATAAGCTAACCATTCTGCGATAGTGTGAGGATTTTTTCCCGCCCCCTCTTTATAATACGCATATAATCGGTCTTCCATATCTGAATGTGTTTCACTCTTCATGCCAAAGCCCCAGTATGCATGTTCTGATTCAGCTTTAGATACAATTCTAGCTCGTAAATCCTTCCAATGATCCTTTCTATGTGGAAACATCTGCTTTTTGAGTTTATTCCAGGTAGCAGGACCAATTATCCCATCAATCTCATCGGGGTCACTAAAGTTCAATGCTTGCCAATTTGCAATTTCCTGAATAAATGCCACATCATTATGCAAAATGGTCAGTCCCAAATACTCCATGATTAATCGGGTATGTTCACCCCATCCAAGGAGTTTACCATATTTCTTATTGAATTTGGCTGCCTTGTCTATATCTAAATACAAGTGTTTCATTTACGACCTAGGTTAATATCATACATTATCAATGATACCTATCTGTTTAATACGAAATAAAATAATGTGTATCACCCATAACAGGTTGAACCTTCAACTCAAACAGTATGATTAGCATGAATACAAACTACTGAATGGGTCATACATATCAATACTTAGCGTACAACATTTAAGTCCCAAGGTATCCTTAGTCAAGATTCTTGAAAATAAAATTAGATATTACTTTAAACCAGGGCAAACGCACTAAAATCATTAACAGCTGCTAGTCAGTAGCTTAAGTTTATTCAATATATAAATATTTTAATCATAATTAACTAACAATGAATTGTTTATAAAATTTGGTGCGTTTGCCCTAACTTTAAACTTATATGGCGAAATATTTGTATATTTTGAGTCTTAGTAGAAACGCCACAATACAATTCACCTTTTTTACATTATTCTCCACTTCTCACAACTTAAGGCCCTTAATCTGTGAATACCTCTAAAGAACAAGACATCATTATTAAGCAACTTACTCCCTTTTATGATGCATGGGACTCCTTTATTCGCTCCCAGGCAACAGTTGCAAGGTGGTTAATCCCCGTACAGCACTACCGTTGGGTAGAAGCCTTCATAGAAAGGGAGGCAACAGAAGCAGGTATACTGCCAGATATGTTTGTTCGATTCGAATCCTCTTTCGATCACATAGATACCTATGGTGTTGACTTAAAAAACGAGTTTAGGAAAATGGTATCTGATGACAGGGAACTACTTAAAGAGGAAAATATTGATCTCCAATGGAATCCTGTTTCTCTTCAACACCCCGCTCACAACTCTCAGTACTTTTTCGAGGAACTCAAAGCCTTTGTTAGAGACAATGAAATCATCGAAGAAACATTTAATATCTATTTAGCACCCAAAGACATTTCGGATGTAGATCATTGGTGCAGATGGTTATCAGATGCTATTTCGATGGGTATACCCAACTCGTTGCGAATCATTGTTATTGATACTTTGGAGATGCCCGTGTTTCACATGCTGAGTGAAGAATTTTCTGAGCAGATAATGACTTTGACAACTAATTTTGACCTTGATAAGGCCATGCAAGAAATGGCTACAGTTGGCGATAGTACCGACCCAGGTGTGATTTTTAGAAAAATATTCGTGGACCTCACACAGGCTGCAAGAAACAAGGATTGGCCCAATATAGAAGCACGCGCTAAGGAAGCATTAGACCTAGCCCACAAACAAAAGTGGATTCACCTGGAGGCAACCGTCCATATGGTTGTTGCAGGTGCTTTTCTTAATGATTTACAATATGAAATGGCATTTAAGGAATACGAATACGCTTATCATACTGCCAGGCAGCATTACGAAGGGATCAGTGAATTAGAAGCACCGATGAGCCAATCCTGTGGTCAGGTAGCTATACAAGCATTATTTGGTGAAGCAAATACCTTGATTGCTCAGCGTATATATGTAGAATCTGCTGAAATCTATGAGAAGGCGGCTGAAATGTCTGCACAAGGAGGATATACCTATTATGAATTAGAAGCCTGGCGCATGGCGGGATTTTGCCATGAGCAAGCCAGACAGCATGACAATGCGTGGGAAGCAAATGAGAAAGCACTTGAAGCGGGAAATAACCTGGATGAAGAGACGCGAAAAGGGAGTACGCTACCCTATGTAGGACAGTCTATGTTAAGGCTAACACAAAAGCTTGGTAAAAGCCAATATACATATCAAATTAAGGATAAAATGATAGAGATGGTAGGAGCAGATTGGGAATCTAAAATTGAAAAAAGATAGTACACCATGATAGCAGCAAAACAAATGGACCCCGTAATGGGGATAGACATCCATATAATACAGCCTCCTGGCCCTGTTCCCCCTCTTCCCATCCCTCACCCCTTCATCGGTATGGTGTTGGACCCCGTAGATTGTATGCCTATGGTAGGTGCGACTATTATGGTAAACGGAATGCCTAGAGCCACTGCGGGTACGGGCTGCAAAAATATCCCTCCTCATATACCGATAGGTGGAACTTTTATAAAACCTCCTGGCAACGAAGGGGAAGTTTTTATGGGTAGTGCTACGGTACTCGCGGACGGTAGTCCATTGAGTTTTATGGCTGTGCCCGTACTGAGTTGTAGTGATGTCGGGATGCCCCCTCCTCCGCGACCTACCAAAAAAGGAAGTCCTGCGAGTTTAATGTTACCCACAACTGTTCTTATGGCTATTCCCATGGGGCAGATTGTGATGGTTGGTGGCCCACCAACTATTGACATGATGGCTATGGCTATGAAAATAGGTATGGCAGGTCTGGGGAAAGCCTTTAAAAAGCTCAAAAAGACCAAGGCTATGAAAAAAGCCTCGGATACATTACATGATTCAGCTGCGTCAGCTATGAATAGATTGGGAGTCCCTCCCAGTGCTCGCAATAGGGTACATCGCGGAATCTGCTCAGTGACAGGACACCCGGTAGATATAGCATCCGGCAAAGTATTTACCGAACAAGTCGACATTGAAATTCCTGGTCCTATACCCTTCAAATGGGAACGTGTTTGGTATTCTACCTCTGTGTACAATGGTCCACTGGGCTATGGCTGGCACCACAACTATGATATAGCCCTGCTTGAAGATCATGAGAATGATGCAGTTGCTATTCGCATGTCCGATGGGAGAAGTGTTCCTTTTCCCAAGCTGGAAATAGGTGATTCTTATTTCAGCAGACAGGAAAAGCTTTCTTTGCATCGAGATGAAAAAGGGTATTATCTTAGAGATATAGACAGGCTATCGTATCGGTTTAAGTCTATCCTTTCACAAGAACCTGAGAGACAATTACTAGCTCAAATTAAGAATGACGCTGGATCTCATATACAGTTTTTCTATAACGACCAGGGGCATCTTACCAAAATCATAGATAGTGCAGGGAGAACATTCTCTTTTACCATAGATCAAACAGGACGATTTTCTTCTATTATCGCTCCTCATCCAGACAAAAAAGACGATACTTTTCCTGTAGTACGCTATGAATACGACTGGGAGGGAAATCTCGTCAAAGTACTAGATGCATTTGACCAGTTTTATGAATTTGAATATAGAAACCACCTTCTCATTCGAGAAGCAAACCGAAATAAACTAAATTTTTACTTTGAGTACGATGGAATGGATCAGAACGCACGTTGTATACATACATGGGGAGATGGAGGCATTTATGATCACAAAATTACTTATGCAGGTGGGCTAACTATCGTCGAGGATTCTCTGGGGCATAATACTTCTCATTTTCATGATGGAGCGGTTGTGCATAAAATGATTGATGAAGGTGGGGGAGAACACTTAACAGTCTTTAATGAATACTTTGAAATAGTGGAAGAGATTGATCCCTTAGGGAGAAAATCACAATATAATTATGATGAATATGGAAATCGTACGGTGATCACCTACCCTGATGGTAGTCAGGTACAGTTGATTTATGAGGATAATCTGTTGATCTCTGCCATAGATCAAAATGGAGGCCAATGGAAGTGGGCATATGACATGGAAGGCAAATTGATTTTGCACTCAGATTGCATAGGAAGAGAAATTATCTACACATATGACAAAGGACATCTCTCAGCAATTACTACTCCCGATCAAGCAACAACATACCTGACCTATGATTCATCATTTAACATTGTAAAAATTGTTAATCCCAATCTTGAAACTACGTCCTGGGAATATGATTTACTAGGCAGAAATACCAGTTATACTGATGCTCAAGGCAATATTGTCCGTAAGACATTAAATCTACTCGGTCAAGCTACCCTTGTCAAAGAAAAGGATGGAAATCAGCGAGTATTGGATTACGATCCCGAAGGTAATATCATTAGTATGCGAGACACCTATGAGGAAATCCTATATCAGTATCAGGGAATGGGTACATTGAAAGCACAAATTAGAGATGGCAAGAAAATTGAATTCCTCTATGATACAGAAGAAAGACTCATAGGCGTAGTAAATGAATCAGGTTACACACATAGATATGACCTAGATCCCTTAGGTAATGTAGAACTTGAGACAGACTATGAGAATATAAAACGCTACTATAAGCGAGATTCAGGAGGGCAAATTACCTCTATCCTTAGAGATAATGGGACCGAATCAAAATTGAAGTATGATCTTGCAGGAAGAATCATAGAAGTTATTCATTCCAATAATGAGTGGGAGAAATATACCTTTCGTGCAGATGGGAAACTCATGAGCGCCATCAATGAATCTCAAGAGGTACATTTTACCAGGGACGAGCTTGGACGAATATTAACTGAAACTCAGGGGAAATATGAAGTTTCTTCCCAATATAATATTATGGGACATCGAATCAATGTCCAATCCTCACTTGGAGCGACAATTGACTTCCAACGAAATGCAATGGGAGATATTACTAGAGTTGTTGCCGTTAGAGGAAAACATGAATCTACTTCTTCTCAGGAAAACGACAACTCAGTTAATGACTTTTGGGAAGCAATTTTTAGTAGGGATAAATTGGGATTAGAAATAGGGCGTACGATCAATTCCAATGTAACAAGTAATTGGATTCGCGATAACACAGGACGTCCTTTACGCCACGATGTTACGCTGAATGGAAAACGTCAAAGAACTCAAACATATTCGTGGAATGCCAATAATAGACTGAGCAGAATTGAAGATAATTTTAGTGGTAATAGTCATTTTGACCATGATCCACTTGGAAGATTAATATCTGCAAAATATGGAGATGGGACCTATGAGTATCGAGTACCTGACATAGCTGGAAATATTTACAAAACACTTAATCAAAGTGATAGGACATATAGTCCTTCTGGACAAGTGTTAGAATCAGAAGGAACAAAGTATCAATATGATAGTGAAGGGAATGTAGTAAAGAAAACGGAAGCAGATGGCAAATCTTGGTCCTATATGTGGAATGCGGCAGGTATGTTGAAATCAGTTGTTCGTCCTGATGGGAAACAAGTTGACTTTTCTTATGATGCACTAGGAAGGCGTATTTCCAAAATGTACGAAGGAAGAAAGACTCTATGGATCTGGGATAGAGATGTCCTGTTACATGAATGGGTAGAAGTAATAGAAAGAGAAACAGAGACAAAACCCAAAATCAGGGTCAAAAATTCGGGAAATGAGTTGCGAATCAGGAGAAGAAATATACAGAACGAACCAACTACATCTACCTCATCTTCTCAACCAGAGGCTCAAACCAATCCTAAATCTTCATTAATTACCTGGGTATTTGAAGCAGATTCCTATACTCCTATCGCAAAGTTAACTGAACAACATCAATACAGCATTATATGTGATCATGTAGGCACTCCTCAGGGCATGTATGATGAAAAAGGTGAGATAGTTTGGGCTTCAAATCTATCTATCTACGGTGAGGTACAAAATCTGACTGGGAATAAAACTGACTGCCCTTTTCGATATCCCGGTCAATATGAAGATGCTGAAACAGGACTACATTATAATCGATTTAGGTATTATGATTGTCACCTTGGATCATATATATCTCAGGACCCCATAGGTCTTATAGGTGGTTTGAGATATTATGGATATGTATCAGATCCATTATTTTGGGTGGATGTATATGGGCTTAAAGATTGTGCAAGTAGAAGAGATGCATTTAGAAGTGCAAAACGAGATTCAGGAATACCAACTGGACAGCATCCCAGCAGAGTCGAACGTGTCCCTATGACAGATCGAAATGGTAATAGGATATTAGATGAAAACAATCAGCCTGTAATGTCCAGGGAATATCACTACGACCGTAGTGATGGGCGCGAAATTGTCATACAGGAACATTCAGCCGGACATCAATTTGGAGAAGGGGGAGTAGGAGACCAAGGACCTCACTTCAATGTAAGGCCTGCAGAAAATACAAGAACAGGTTCTGTACCTGGTACAGATGATCATTATTCATGGTAACACATATGTCTTGGATAGAATTCTTAGATAACCCAATGAGTATCAGATCAATTTACGATTCTGATCCCGATATTATCGAAATTTTTGAAATTACTTTGGGTCGTGAAGGGCCAATCCTGAAAATGAAGGCTTTGCTCGATAACTTCCCAGATAAACCACCTAAAAAATGGCTGGTACATCAATCTAACAGGGTGCTTGTTGAACTTAGTCTTTTTGGATTACAAACTATAGAGATCCATCAATGGTCAACGAATAACGTAGGTACTTTTGAAATTGTAAGAATGGAGAAAGGAGCTTTGCGTTTTGTGTTTTCAGGTGAAAATACTGATATACGTGGAGAGGCTGACATGTTACTACTTGCTGGCTTTAAACATTACTTAGAAAAAGATACCTAGATTATATATCTATATAAGTGGTGAGACAATATTAAGTATGTCATGTTAACTTACGCTAGTACAGGAAAATTATCCCCCTGCAGCGAAGGAAAGTAGTTAGGAGAGTGGGACTATATAGCTATAATAACAATGTTATTGTCTTTTCTTGTATATTCACCCTCCTACACCTCCCTCTCCATCTACACGAGCAGCCCTGCAGGGAGGAAATTGAGTTATGCATATCTAAATATGTCGTACTACTTAT
>CAZZEC010000083.1:19856-25339 GCA_964652565.1 uncultured Bacteroidia bacterium | reverse complement strand
AATAAATTAGACTACGGACGACGGAACACAGATTACAATTTCATAATACCGTTATACAACAATTCATCAATATATCCATACAACAATTCACACATTCCCTATATCTCATCAATTTGCTGTAAATACGCTTCTGCCTGTTGAAGGATTGCTTCCCTTTTATTCTCATCCATTCGCCCCCATGTATGATACATCATACCTATCCTCGGGTTATTAGCCAATTTATCTTCGTGACGGTGATAAAAATGCCAGTATAAACTATTAAATGGACACGCTTTCTCACCTGTTTTCTTCTTTTTATCATAGTAACAGGACCGACAATAATGACTCATCTTATCTATATAATTCGCAGAGGAAACATAAGGTTTTGTACCCACTATTCCTCCATCGGCGAATTGGCTCATTCCGCGTGTGTTCGTCATTTCTACCCACTCTATGGCATCTATATATATTCCCAAATACCACTGATCTACTTCATCGGGATGTACTCCCGCCAACAGGGCAAAATTTCCCGTTACCATCAATCGCTGTATGTGATGTGCATACGCGTAATCCAGGGATTGGCGAATGGCATGTTTCAAACAAGCCATTTGGGTATCCCCTGTCCAATACCATTCGGGCAGAGGTTGCTGATGATCAAAATAGTTTTCGTCAGCATATTGTGGCATATGTGCCCAATACACTCCTCTCATGTATTCTCTCCAACCCAAGATCTGACGGATAAATCCCTCCACTTGAGCAATAGTAATATCCTCTTGATGATCCTCCCAGTATGTTTCTGCTTTCTTAATTACCTCCAAGGGGGATAAGAGTTTTACATTGAGTGCAAATGATATCCGCGAATGATACAAGGCCCAGAAATCGGGTGTCATTGCATCCTGATATGTCCCAAAATATGGAAGACATTGTTCCAGAAAAAAATCGAATAATGCCAAACCTTCTTCTCTGGAAGTGGGCCAGATAAACTGTTCAGGATCTATATTTCCAATAGTCTCTACTCCCTGACTACTGATCATTTCGTAAATATCAGTGACATCTGTATTAAAGGTCTTTGGCGACACGGGTGTATGCTTTTTGGGAAGTTTTTTCCGGTTTTCCGAATCGTAATTCCACTGACCAGTAAGTGGTTCATCTTTATCCATCAAGACATCGTATTGCTTGCGCATATGGCGATAAAATGACTCCAGTAAATACTGTTTTTTGCCTTCGAAGAAGTCTGCTAACTCATGTCTCTTACTCAAAAAATGCTCCGTATCACAAGCATTTGTTTCTATGGATAAGGATTGACAAAAATCTTTGAGTTGTTGATCCAACCTATACTCGTCGGGTAGTAAATATTCAAATCGATTGATCTCGTTTTTATCTATATAATGACCAATATTCTCTACCAGATCTTGCGTATTATTGGGATCATCTAACTTCATATATATCACCTGATGTCCTTGCTGTTCTAATGTAGTGGCAAACTCGCGCATTGCAGCAAAAAATGCTACTACTTTCTGTATGTGATGCTTCACATAATCCGTTTCCTGACGCATTTCCATCAGCAGATATTGAACATCCTTTCGTTGTTGCTGGAACCAACTGTGGTTGATATTTAGTTGATCCCCCAGGATCAATCTTAGGGTATTTGACATCAATGTTATATTTAAAATGAAATGCCCAACGATATTAAGTCAGGCGAGATTTACGCTTGTTTCTCCTACACCTTTCACTACAATACACAACTTCCTCCCAACAGTCTGCCCATTTTTTCCTCCATGAAAAAGGACGTTGACAAACAGGACATGTTTTCTCGGGAAGATGAGATTTGGTATACTTCTTTTGTTTCATACAGTTTTGGAACAATCTTTTCTCATGATTGTTTATACATTATGAAAGTCAAAGAAAAATACGACCTCGAAACACGACAGGTAGATAGAATTGTTGAAATGGCATGGGAAGACCGTACACCCTTTGATGCCATCGAATGGCAGTTTGGTGTGCCAGAAAAAGATGTGATCAAACTCATGCGGGAAGAAATGAAGCGTTCTAGCTGGAGAATGTGGAGAAAACGCGTTCAAGATCGATCAACCAAGCATATGAAGAAGCGTGTATTTTCTGAAGGACGCCATAGATGTTCTCGACAGAAAGATATTAGTAGCAATAGGATTAGTAAACGATAATTGTTCTATTTCTTTATTTCCAACTGATCAACATTCTTCTTTCACAAACTTAGTCGGACTCATCCCAAATTCCTTAGAGAGAGATCTAAATAAATAACTATAATATACAAATTACAATCATTATAATATTTTATATAGATATATGTTTGCCTTGATTGACAATTCCTTTGACTTGTATAACTCGAATAGTCTATTTCTATATTTCGTACCTTAGAAATTGTATTCTATCGAGCTTTTCGAATCCAATATCAGCAGAAATTAGGGGTATATTCATATATTCAGAAGTAGCAGCGATTATTGCATCTGGTAATTTAATTTTATGATCTTGTCTTAATTCAATAGTCAGATCTTTAATTGTCTGATTTATATCTATGATGATACATTCCTTCAAAAAACCATATATTTTATCTTGTTCCTCTTGCTTTATCCCCTGATAGCCTAAAAGTTCTAATTCAAATATAAATGATATGTAAATATCTTGTCTATTCAAGAGTTTAGCTAAGGTTTTATCACCATCCAGCAAGTATAAGGCAATGTTTGTATCTATCAAAAGACTACTCCCATTCATCTCTCATTTGCTTTTGAATCATTAGCGGAGATTTCTTTAGGGTGATTACGCCACAGTATTTAAAGGCATCAAACTTTCCATCCTTTTTCAATGACTTGAGTACTTTTTCAAGCTTTTCCCTATCAGTAAATGATTTTTTGATGACTATAGTCATAATGTTTTTTTTATACGAATTTCTCAAATACAGGTTAAAATGTAATGAACTTTGGTATTAAGAGCCGATAACAAGCCTCTACCCAAGTTAATTACATCTTGGTATTAAAATAACCAATGGTATTCATCGTATCTCTACCTAAATCCAATACTCTATTATTTCTGTGGCGAAATCTTTGACTTAAACTGTTGAAGCCTACTTGGTATTTCGATTGCTGGCCAGTAGTTATTTTCTGAGTTGATATCTGCGGTATCATTGTCAGGATCTAATACTATTTGCAGCACCTGCTTATCTGTGGCAAAGACTTTTGTAAACTCCTCAGCATTCTTTCTCCAGATTTCCACAGGTATTTGAACCGTTTCTTCTGCCCCATCCATATATTTGAAATGTACAATCACAGGCATTACCAAGCCCCCTACATTCTTTACATTGATTTCATAAAAATGAAGGGTCTTCATTGTATCCAGAAGCGTTTCATCAAATAATTCAAAGGTCTCATAATCATTTAACATCTCCATAATCTTCAAGGTCTCTTCATCCAGATCCTTCATATCTTCCTCATCTTCATTCACATTAATTTCATCAATTCCCTTTACCTTGAAATAACTCACCCGGTTCAATTCCATATCTACAGGTTCCACCCCATAAAACCAACCTCTCCAAAACCAATCCAGATCTACCCCTGAGGCATCTTCCATCGTTCGGAAAAAGTCTGCGGGAGTAGGATGTTTAAATGCCCACTTTCTGGAGTATGCCTTAAATGCCCGATCAAATAATACTGGCCCCATGACAGTTTCTCGCAAAATCATGAGTGCAGCAGCAGGTTTGAGGTAAGCATTATATCCCAGATTCTGAACCTGTTCAGAATTTGTCATGATAGGACTCAGCATAGATGGCTCCAAGCTCATATACGGTATCATGTATTGAGGCCGACCTCTCGCGGGAAAGCTTTCTTCCCACTCTAGTTCAGCCAATGTCTCCACAAACGTATTCAATCCCTCATCCATCCACGTCCACTGCCGCTCATCAGAATTTACGATCATAGGAAAAAAGTTATGACCTACTTCGTGAATGACCACGCCTATTAGCCAGTACTTCATTTGATCCCCATATTGTCCATCTTCTCTAGGTCTGCCCTGATTAAAACAAATCATTGGATATTCCATTCCTCCTACATGCTCTATATTTACAGAAATTGCTTTAGAATAAGGATAGGCAAAGGTAAAATCCGAATAGAATTCTAAGGTATGTATTACTGCTTGGGTAGAATACTCTTCCCAAAGCGGATTGGCTTCGTTTGGATATAGCGATTCGGCCATAACGATCTTTCCATCTATATCGACTCCCTTAGCGTCCCACATAAACTTCCTCGATGTCGCAAATGCAAAGTCTCGTACGCTGTCTGCTTCAAAAATCCAGGTTTTAGTACCTGAAGGAGGCGTCTGTTCATTCTCTCTTGCTTCTTCTGGTGTTACAATCCATTCAATATCATCAGACGTTTTAGCCTTTTCATATCGCTCGCGTTGAATTTCATTTAATACTTCTTCAGCATTGAGCAATGTACCCGTAGCGGCAAGAATATGATCATCTGGAACTGTAATCTCTACATGATAGTCTCCAAAGGGTAACGCAAACTCACCACTCCCCAAGAACTGTTTGTTCTGCCATCCTTCAACATCATTATACACACACATTCTTGGAAAAAATTGTGCAATTGTATATATATAATTACCATCCTTTGGAAAATACTCATATCCCGAACGCCCCCTATCTTCCCCAATATTATTGATATTATAAGACCAGGAGATATTAAAGGAAGTCTCTGCTCCTGAAGCCAAGGGGGTAGGTAAGTCTACTACCATCATGGTTCCATTAATAGCATAATTCAATTCATTACCATCCTTATCTGTTACTGATGTAATCTGATGTCCTCCTTCAAACTCCTGGGGTAGAATACCTTTAATCGTTGAGGAAGGCATCACAGGACGCATGGAATTTTTCTGCGTTTGCTTGGATACAGAATTTTTCGCTCGCACATTCTGGTCCAACTGCACCCATAAATATGTCAATTCATCTGGTGATTCATTGTGATAGGTAATCGTTTCTTCCCCTTGAATACTTTGTTTGGTATCATCGAGTGTGACATTGATCTCGTAATCCGCAGTATTTTGCCAATAAGCAGGCCCTGGGGCACCCGCAGCATTTCTGTATAGGGTCGGATCGGGAAGTTCATATTCCAATTGCTCAAATTTCTCAGTGTGCTTTCCCGGTTGTGCATTCGCCATATACTGAATGAATACCGCACACAATGTCAATAAAATGAATCTCATCATAATTGAAAATAATGGTTAACAACTCAGTTGCCTAAAGTATTACATATCTCATTGATAACTTTACAGGATGCAGACATCAACTTAATAATATGATTGTCAGGTATTTTCAATTTTACTTTAGACGATTTTAACAATTAAATGTAATGAATAAAATTGTAATATATCTTAGATCGAAAATGGCTACATGTAAGAAATTCTTACTGAGAACAATGTATGTATAGCTAGGATCGTTTACGACATAAAAGCGAAAATACTAATTAATACTA
>CAZZEC010000083.1:0-19756 GCA_964652565.1 uncultured Bacteroidia bacterium | reverse complement strand
GTATGTATAGCTAGGATCGTTTACGACATAAAAGCGAAAATACTAATTAATACTAAATCGAGAAAATATTATAAAAGTATCGTACCTAATATTTCCCTATTGGCATTCGCTGCAATCCTGTATATTTGCCCCTGATGATGTATTACGCCAAATCCAGTATTCTTATACTTGCTTCCTTCCTATTTATCTCGTCTCTGTATGCACAGGATGGTGTACTTAGGGGAAAAATAGTAAATCCTGACAACCAACCTATTGACAATGCGAGTGTTGTGGTAGAAACAACTTCCTACAGGACTCAATCCGATTCAGAAGGTAATTTTGAAATTTCACTACCTGGTAATGAGATTTACACCATACGCATCTCGCATGCTACGCACCAGGAAGTGAGATTTCAAATCGAAATTAAGTCTGGGTTTACAATCTTTAGAAGTGTAAAAATGCTTGAGATCACGCTGGAAGAATCTGTGATTACGGATGAAAGAGACCCCACAGACCTGGATGATCCACTCCAAATGCAATTACTTCCCATCGAAACCGAAAAGTTGATTGAAATGCCCTCTTTCAATCGATCTATAGAAGCAGCGATGAGGTCCATGCCAGGAGTTGCTTCCAATAACGAGTTTTCATCGCAGTATAGAGTAAGAGGGGGTAATTTCGATGAAAATCTGGTATATGTAAATGGCATTGAAATCTATCGACCTTTTCTTGCCCGTGCTGGCCAGCAGGAGGGGCTAGGATTTTCTAATCCGGATCTGGCTCAGGAAGTGCGTTTCAGTACAGGGGGGTTTTCTGCGCAATATGGGGACAAGCTTTCTTCTGTATTGGATATTACGTACAAGACTCCCAGAGAATTTAAAGCTACGGCAGAACTTGGTCTTATTACGGTAAATCTACACGCCGAGGGACGTTCGAAAGGAAAAAACGGGAACCCCGGCAAATTTACCTATCTCATGGGAGCCCGACGCTTTGCTACTTCCTACCTCTTTAACAGCCTGGAAACAACAGGAGAATACCAGCCTAATTATATGGATGTTCAGGGTATGTTTACCTATTCTCCCAAATATCAGGATCGTGACCCTTTGTATAAAACGTTGAATAACGGCAAAATTGATACTGTTTACTATCCCAATGAACCATTAAAAATAACCACGTTTTTCGCTATCACACGCAATCGCTTCGAATTTGAACCAGGAGGGCGTGAATCAACATTTGGGACGATTCAACAAGCATTTCGTATCAGGGTGGGATTTGCAGGTCAGGAAGTCAGCTCCTATACTACAGGACTAGCCGCTGTGATGTTGACCTACAGACCTAATTTAAGGTTAAAGCTAGATTATATTTTGACGGGTTTTCGTACCCAAGAAAATGAATTGATAGATGTAGAAGGAGGATATCTGTTGGGAGAAGTAAATACGAGCTTCGGTTCAGACGAATTTAATGAGTCTTCATTCGATCTCGGTGTAGGTTCAGAAATACGTCATGCAAGAAATTATCTGAGGGCAAGCGTATTAAGTGGACAATTTAAAGGAGAATGGAATATCAGAGGAACACGCAAGCACCGATTGCTGTGGGGAATAAAATACGAACGTCAGGAAATAGAAGATGATTTAAAAGAATATGTAGCACTGGATTCGGCAGATTACATCGTAGATAGGAACAGTGCATTTAATGTAGATGAGTATATCAGAGGAGAGGCTAATCTACAAGCAAACATTTACAAAGCATATGTCCAGCATGAATGGCAACTCGATCGTACCAAAACGTTAGTGACAGGGGGCAGGGTCATATATCACGATCTGATAGATGAATGGATGATCAGTCCCAGAATACAGTTTGTTCAGGATTTTTCACGCTTGGAAACCGGTAATAACCTACGGCTTAGACTTGCTACAGGATTTTATCAGCAACCCCCCTTTTACAGAGAATATCGCAGGTTGGATGGTACACTCAATCTGAATATCAATCCCCAACAGTCTGTGCATATGATTGCAGGACTGGATTATCAATTCAATGCATGGGGAAGACCTTTTAAGCTGTTAGCGGAGGCTTATTACAAACGATTGTCAAACCTGATCCCCTATGAGATTCAAAATATCAGACTCAGATATTACCCTGACGAAGTGGCTGACGGATATGCTTATGGGCTAGATGCTCGATTAAACGGAGAATTTATACAAGGAGTAGATTCCTGGGTGAGTGTAGGATTGTTAAAGACCGAAGAAGATATCATAGGCGACGAAAGAGGACCTATACCCAGGCCTACAGATCAACGATTCACATTTTCCATGTATTTTCAAGATGAGCTGCCGTTAAATCCTACATTCAAAGTGCATGTGAATTATATCTTTGGAAGTGGCCTTCGATTTGGTCCTCCCAGGGTGTTTGAAAATCGTACCGCCTTTGACTTTCCCGCTTACCAGCGGGTAGACCTGGGATTCAGCAAAGTAATCACATTCTCTCCCAATGAAACGAGAGGACAAGCCATAGGTGTAGAATCAATTTGGGCTACCCTGGAAATTTTTAATCTTTTTCAAAGGGAAAATACCGTCTCCCATATATGGATTCAGGATATCAACAATCGCCAATTTGCTGTACCCAATTTCCTTTCTGCACGGCTGCTAAATGCCAGGGTCATTTTTCGGTTTCGGTAGTGTCATATCATGATATGGCACTACGTCATGATATGGTACGGCACATTTTGACAGTATACAATCCCTGTGTATATTAATAGATTATCTAAACCAATACACTTTTTCAAAATCAAACAAAGCATGAACACAAAAAATAATTATAGCTGGTGGGGCTTACTCATTATGCTTGGTATGGCTTTTTCTCCCATGTATGCTCAAGAGGTGATGTTACCCGATGATTACCTGGACAAGGAATTTCATCGTGAGAGGAGAGAGGCACTGAGAGAGATGTTGCCCGAAAATTCTGTAGCAGTGTTTTTTGCCAATCCTGTGCGAAACAGAGCAAATGATGTAGACTATATCTATCATCAAGATCCCAACTTTTACTATCTCACGGGTTACAGAGAACCGCATTCTATTTTGGTGATCTTTTCGGAGGAACAGAAAAATGAACAAGGGAAGACCTACAATGAAATGATCTTCGTGCAAGAGCGCGACGAGTTGGCAGAAATGTGGACGGGAAGGAGACTAGGAGTAGAAGGAGTAAAAGGAAAATTAGGGTTTGAGATGGCTTATAATGGGAAGGAATTTATGAAAGATCTTATCGATTTCGATGCTTTTGACAAGATCATGTTTTATGATTTCAAGGGAGACGTGAGAGACAGTGAAAGTGATGAAGCAGACATGTATAGTTTAATAGAAACATTTAAAGAAAAAGTAGAATATCCCGAAGATTACTCTCCGGCCAGAGAGCAATTATACAAAATGATCAAATCCACAGATATCGAAAACAGTGCTAATGTGGCACAGGTGATCGCTCGATTTGTCAATCGATATCCAACCTTAGAGCAAGATCAGATTCTGAGTGATTTTGTCAATGCGGATAATGAAGTCAAGCTCAAGGAAGTAAAAGAAAAAGTCCCTCCTTCTAAACTGGACACGTATACGCTGGATGTGTGTATGTCAATCCTGCGGGAAACGAAGCTAGCTGCTGAAATGAAACTGCTCAAGAAGGCCATAGAAATATCTTGCATAGGTCAAATAGAAGTGATGAAGGCCATGCGTCCTGGAATGTCTGAAACTGAAATCCAGGGTATTCACGAATTTGTATTTAAAAAATATGGTTCAGAATACGAAGGGTATCCTTCCATTGTAGGTGCTGGGCACAACGGTTGTGTGCTTCACTATATTTCCAATAACAAGCCTGAAGTGGAGCAGGATGAGCTGGTCCTTATGGATCTGGGAGCAGAATATCATGGATATACTGCCGACGTAACGCGTACCATACCTGCAAACGGAACATTCTCTCCTGAGCAAAAAGCCATTTATGATCTGGTCTATAAAGCCCAGCAAGCAGGCTTTGAAGCATGTTTACCTGGAAATCCCTTTAGAGCACCTCATGATGCCGCAAGAGCGGTCATTGATGAAGGATTAGCTGAATTAGGAATAATTGAACCAGGACAAAGACATCGCTATTTCCCGCATGGGACCTCTCATTACCTAGGATTGGATGTGCACGACAAAGGCACTCGGGGTCCTTTTCAACCCAATACAGTCATTACTGTAGAACCTGGGATCTATATCCCTGAGAACAGCGATTGCGATGAAAAATGGTGGGGGATTGCCGTGAGAATTGAAGATGATGTTCTGATTACAGAAGACGGTTGGATAAACCTTTCGGAGATGGCCCCCCGTACATCAGAAGATATTGAGGCCATGATGGCTAAAGATAGTCCTCTGGACGATTTTGCACTACCTGATTTGGATAAGTAACACAGTCTAACAGCGTTGATAATACAAAAGGCTACCCCTGATTGGGGCAGCCTTTTGTACTTTTAACTCAATAGTCAATCTATCAATAACTCCACAAGTGATGCTCAAACTCCACGAGTTTTTGACGTCTCTCTTCAGCTTCTGGCAGTGTTACCACACCTTGTCCACCTACATTGATGATATAGCTGTGAAATAGTCGAAAATCAAATATCTCTCTGATCGTACGCATTTCCGCATCATTGAAGCGGTTTTTCCATTGAGCTTTTTCTAATGTCCCCACTGTTTCATCATACCTGAATACGCATAGCTTCTCTTCGGGAAGCAATCCTCCTACATCCGTCCAGATCAACTCAAGGAATAAGATATCATATACCATATCTGAGCGTACTCTATCAAAGATCCTGTCTTCTACAAATTGGATTACAGATTCCAGAGAACTGAAATCTTCGGCCATTTGCACAGGCTCGTTAGAAACAGCCGAATCTGGGGTCATGCCAAAAGGATCTTCAGCAAATGGATCGGCAAAAGGATCATCGCCTCCACCGGAAGCAAAGGGATCATTACTATCTCCTTCATCAAAGCTAAAGTCATCTTCACCATTGATGTCAAAGAATTCAGAATCCTCTTCTGCCGCACTCAGACCTGCATCCGTAGCAGTCAGTGTACCATCCAGTTCGCGTAGACGTCGAATTACATCCTCATAGCTCAACGGCTTATTCAAACTATCGGGATCGTAGGCATTATATTCTCCACTTTTCAATCCATTGATCAATGCCATTACGATACCATTGGTCTCTTTCCCTTCGGTTGTGTTATCCGTATAAAAAGGCATTTCTTTGTATATCAAGCGATCGTTGATCTTTTCCCTCAAGTCAATACGATTAACGACGCGCTGACGCCAGAAGTGATCTTCTTCTCTGGGACGCTGAAGTAAGTGGCGCTGAGGAATGATGGCATTGGGATCAGGCTCTTCTACAGGTGCTTGCTCCTGACCATTCTGATCCTGTGCATATGACGTCATACAAAGAACAGTAAATAACAGAAATATGATTTTCTTCATGATTGATATTTCTTATTGTGTTATGGGCTTACCGACAGTGACAACATAATTAATGCCAGACACTATTGATATCCATTTAAAAATGCATATATCATTACCTGACGACGAATGATTTGATCAACTCTGATGCGTAGAAACGCTTGTCAGGGATTCGCTTACCTTGAAAATTAGTACGATAAATATCTTCAATTTCAATATATATCTTAGTATTAGACGGAGCCTGATTGACACGCGAACCTAAAGGAACATTAAATGGCTGTGTGGCATCACTAGGACCAGGAATGGAGTTGACAGTCGTTGGAGGTCCCAATGAAAGCTGTGCTTTTACATTCACTTTTGTCAAACCATATCTAGCATCTGTTGGTAGTGCAGCCTTAAAATCGTCATCAGGAACAAGACGTAATTGTATCCTACTTCCCTTAGGAACGGGAGTTGATCCATCTGTACGATTTCCATTAATAGCAAAGTCTATGGTAGGCTTGGGAGGTTCAATCACCTTGTAGGCTACGTCATCAATTTTGGTTGTAGCACCGTTTAGCACATTAGCTACCGTTACAATACACTGCCTTCCTGTGGGAATGATACGGAATTTACGCCTATCCGAAGGTGCGGTAACAACTTGCGCAGAACTCGCCGTAACTTTAGGATTATAAAAATCACCTAATGCAGGTACATCGATATTCACGTCATTCGCACAGTTTCTGTACATATTTTGTATAGCAGCAGAAGTGATTTGAACCTCTGGCTTACGCACTGTGAATTGTTCACTGATTTCCAGGTCTTCAAAACCACCAGTAGCTTTCGGTACCCGAATCACGGCAGAGTAAGACTGCAAGCCTTCGCTTTTTCCTTTAGGTATAGCCCCTCCACTCGCGTTGATGGTCAGCATGGCTGTTCCATCGTCTTGCTTTTCAATCGATCCGCTGGAAGAACTAAACGTGGGCTGTAAGGTGGAAGAAGACATTGCTACAGCCAGTTTCGTCTGGAATTTCAGTCCTGCCGGTACAATGGTAGAAACCGGTGAGTTAAGGGGAATTACTTTGTCTACTTTAAAGGTTGCTACCCCTAAACGAGAATTGAGGAGGTCTAACAACTCTTTTTGCTCTTCGTAAATATCTGATTTAAATGCCTCCAAAATAGCTATATTACTCACTACAGGGCCATCAAAATGATAGCGCTCCCAGGTTTTAGATTCACCCCCTATCCCTTCCATATTGTCGGGCAGTGTAGTTGGAGTCAACGCCGCTCTGGCCTGTGGGTCCTTGGTATTCAGCTTTTCAATTTCGTTGATAAATTCAAAATACTGATTGATCTCGTCTTTGAGCTGCATTGCTTCTCCATTTCCTCTACCCCCATTAGCTCCATCGTTCTGTCCCATCCAGTATTGATAATTCGCCTCTAATTCATCTTTACTTTTGAGTTCCCCTGTTTCAGGGTCTACACCTGCTATGGTCTCCATCTCACTGATATGATTGTTGATATTTTCAATCATCTCAGAAGTGGTAGATCTAATCAGATCCAGAGAATCCAAAAGCCCTACATTTATTCTCTTTCCTTCGTTTTCAACTTCTTCATTAATGGTTTCTTTCATGTTGGTCATGAAAGCGTCGGCATTCTGGTTTGCAGCGACTGCCGATTTATTGAGTTTTCCCCTAATGATATCAAATGCATCGAGTACTTCTTTACTGACATTCAAAGCCAGGAGGGCCAAAAGCACCAGATACATCATGTTGATCATTTTCTGGCGGGGAGATAATTTTCCTGATGCCATGATGTATTATGTTAAAAGGTGTGTTAGTTCAATAAGTTGCCGTTCACTATTGCATGTTCCCTGACATAGCAGAAAGCATGTTTCCATATACTCGATTTAAACGAGTAAGATTCCTGTTCAATTCTGCCATTCCTTGCTTGTATGCTTCTGCGTCCTTACTAGCTTCAGACATGTTCTGCATAGCCTCTGTCATACTAGCATAAAATTGGTTCAGCGATTTTAGATGTGTTTTCGCATCTTGTAATTCGAGCTCGTAGATAGAGTTCAAAGAGCTTAGATTACGTGTAATTTTCTGAACCTGCTCGTGATATGCCCTTGCGTCTGCCGCGGCATTCGCAAAGCCACTCATAGAATCTACTGCTACAGAGTAGCTGCGATTGAGGTTGTCAATTTTTCCAGATGCTTCCTTGATTTTCATCGCGTATTCATTTGTCGCACCAGCAGCATCTGCTACATTTGATAAGCGGCTTACATTGGAATTCAATCCTTCAAGCGTATTCGATAATTGACCAAATACATTTCCATCCAATTGATCCAGGCTTTTGGTCCACGAAGTATCAACTTTCTGAGGAGCGGGGCTGGCGAGTGAATCGTCGGCTAATGATGGGTACACTTTCTCCCATTCATAATCTTCCTTAGGAGCGTCAAAAGCTGATAAAAAGAAAATCAATGCCTCAGTTCCCATCCCTAGGATCAATAGTTCGTTTGCAAATGGAAGGTGTATAATTTTAAATAACGCTCCGATAATTACGATAGCAGCACCTATACCATATGCAAAATTGAATGCTTTGCTTTTAAAGCTGGTCTTTTTGTTTGCCATTGTTAAAAGATCCTTAAATTTTTAAGTTGCCAAATAATTTGAGAAAAGTAAAACAAATATAAGTAAAAATAAAGTGTTTGAAAAAGAGGTTTTTCCCAAACGAGAAAAACCTCTTTGTCATTTATTCAATCATTTTGATTAATATCTTCTTGAGGCAGATGATCCCACTTCTGTTACAACACAGCGGAACCCAATGAAAGCTTTGGCAGTATCAGCATACTCGTAGGAACGAGTTCCACATGACAGAAAGTATCCAATGTCTTTCCAGGATCCTCCACGAACTGATTTTCTAATATCAGGCAAGTCTGTTTCAAACGTGGATTCGAATCCGGGAAATCTCTCTTCATCCTTAGGATAACGAGGATCTTTATAGAGCGGATTAATATCGCTTACATAGGTGTAAGCAGCTTCTTCGAAATCATCCTGACACCATTCAGCTACGTTACCTGGCATATTAAACAACCCATAGTCATTGGGAATGTAGCTGTCGACAGGTGCTGTGTAGGTAAAGTTATCGTCTATATAATTCCCTCTTCCAGGCTTAAAGTTTGCCAGAAAGCAACCCTTGGAATTTCTGAGATAAGGTCCTTCCCAGGGGTAAATTTTATGTTCATAGCCACCTCTGGCTGCATACTCCCATTCTGCTTCAGATGGTAAGCGAAAGCTGGGAAGGTCTTCCAGTTTCTTGTCTTTACGGTAATTGTTGAGGTGCGTAGTACGCCAGCGGCAAAACTCACGTGCGGCATACCAATCTACTCCAACCACAGGGTACTCATCAAAGGCCGAATGCTGGAAGTAGTATTCCATCATAGGCTCATTGTAAGCGTAAGCAAAATCCTTGGTCCAAACCGTAGAATCAGGTGTGATATCTTCTTCTTTGAGATTGGGATCGAGTTGATAAGGTGTAATTTCTTCCCCGTCCTGCTGATTATCGTAATAGAAATCATTATCACCATCAGATCCCTCACCCGTTACGGCATATAAGAATTGACGATACTGATTATTAGTAATTTCTGTTTCATCCATTAGAAAAGCACTAATGGTAATCTGCTTCTTAGGAGCGATTTGAGAATATGGAACATCCTGGTCGTTCTGACCCATGTGGAAGCTACCCGCAGGTATTCTCACCATCCCTATAGGACGATAGAAATCCCACGTGGGGCGATTAACAACGCCAGTAAGTTCACCATGATGTCCAGTCTGTTTTCCACCGAATAAGCCACAGCCTTGAGCAAAAATTGCCAGGATGGCAAGCATGAGAGATATTCGTTTCATATCTGCGCTAGTTTCAATAAGTATTACTGTTGAATGAGAGACAACATTTCAAATTGTACATAAATCGTGCCGCTTTTGGCAAGCTTCCAACTCACATTTGTTGAGCGGACAATTTCAAAAAACCTTTTCAGGTGTACAAGTAAAAATTTTTCCGATAAACTATAGATTAAGTTAACTTAGCGCTAAAAATGATTGCAAAAAGTAGTATTTAGCATCATCTCCTTCCTGCAAATTGTCTAAAATACTATTATTACTATTTATTACCTTTTCTTTTTAATTACATCGTCAAGTCCTGGCTTGATTCTTCCTCCACCTTGAATCAGATAAGAAATCACGATTTCGTGCGAGGAGAGATCGTTCTGGGCATTCAACTCAGAAGTAACAAAGTCATAAGAATAGGCAAAGAACAATTGATCTGAAATCTTAGCTCCTAAAATACCTGATATCGACTCGTTACTAAATGCCCTGTAAGATAATCCCACCAAAAAAGTCTTTAACGTAGCATGTGCACTAACATCTAATTGATAGGAAATCAGATCTGTTCTAGCTGCAAAGCTGGGCTGTATACGCACATCATCTGTAATATCCACATTGTATCCGCCCATCATGTAAAAAGAACGTGCAACCCTTGATTCAGTACCCCTACCAGGGTTTAATGTCAGATCATCAATAGATGGCTCCAAGAGATCCTGCCCGGATATTCCAATATAAAAACGCTCCTGACCATTCCCATCGGGATATGTATACATCACACCTGCTGCAAGTCCTGGTACCACCTGACTGCTCGAAAATTGACCAGCCGGTACTAAAGGATCTTCTCCATTATCAAGATTATATATAAAATCTCCGTCGATAGCTTTCTGAAGGATTCCGGCAGAAGCACCCAGACTCAGGCGTCCTCCTCCGAGCTCTAATCTATATGCATATGCCACATTTAGCCCCGTTGTAGATAATGGACCCAGTTCATCTCTAATAATATAAGCCCCAATTCCACTATCAAAAAAACGAATAGGTGCATCGATATTGGCTGTAAGTAATCGTGGCGCCCCCTCCAATCCCAACCACTGCAAACGTCCCATTACAGTGAGACGCGTCTCTCCTGAAATTCCTGCTGCTGCTGGGTTGTAGATAAATCTGTTGTAAGGATAAAGCGTATTCTGTACGAAAACTTGAGCATATGATAAAGAACTCAATAAAGATACGAAAGCTAGCAACAAGAGAGATTTTTTCATCAGATATATATATTATTCATCGTATAAGATGAAGATTTTATCCTTCAAATTCAAGTGCAAAAAAATTACTTGTCAGTTTTAGCAACTAACCAGAGACTAATACTGTTTGAACCAATTCTCATTAATACAAAATTTCTCAGTCTCAATATTTATAACCTTTATACTTGAACGATTAAGTTACTAACAAACCCGATTATTATACGAAAAGTAGATAAAAAAATTATCTATCGTGTTCCTTTAGATAATTTTCGATCGCCGCTGTCATAGAAGGAATATTGGGCTTGGGAGCAACGATTGCTGTATCCAATCCATTTTTTTCTGCCTCCTTAGCAGTCGTAGGTCCAAATACAGCTATAATGGTACTATTCTGCTTGAAATCAGGGAAATTTTTATACAGCGATTGTATCCCGGAAGGAGAAAAAAAGCAAATCATATCATACGAAGTAGCATCCAGCTCTGACAAATCACTGGCTACTGTCTGATATATGACAGATTCCGTGATGTCCATCCCATTTTCTCGCATGTAGCCAGGCAATTCTCTTCTATGCACATCACTACAGGGAAACAAGAACTTTGACTTTTTATGCTTCTTTACAAAAGGAGCTAAATCCATTGCCGTTCGCTCTCCTACAAAGAGCTTCCTTTTGCGTATTGTGATATATTTTTGAAGGTATCGCGATGTAGCCTCGCTCACACAAAAATATTTGGTTGTAGCTGGCATTTCAATTCTCATTTCTTCCAGCAATCTGAAGAAATGGTCTACGGCAACTTTACTTGTGAAAATAATTGCATTGAAATCCAAAGGATTGATCCCTTGCTTTCTAAACTCGTTAAGAGAAACGCCTTCTACTTGAATAAACTTTCTGAAGTCAATATCGAGATCCCACTTATCTGCTAGTCTGAAGTAGGGTGACTCCTGATCCGAAGGTTCCGGTTGTGAAATTAAAATACGTTTGATTGGCGTATGGTCACTCATGTACTTTTATGCGATTTTTATTGACTTGATCCAATACGTTTAATGCCATTTCCTCTCCCAGCTTACGATGGTCTGAGATAAATGCATCTTTAGTCTCTTTAATCAAAACGCTTCCATCGAGACTGGCTATTCCACCCACAAGGGTAATCTTGTCCTTTGTTACTGTTGCCAGCCCAAATATTGGTGTATGACAACCTCCATCCATTTTTCGCAAAAATGCACGTTCGCATTGTATAGCAATCTCTGTTATTTGATGATTTAACGCTGAACGAACTGACTGCAAATGCTCATAGCCTTTGTGGGCAGTTATGGCAATAGCTCCTTGTCCAATGGCTGGTACTATAGCATGAAGCTTGAATTTTTGCGTAATATGCGCTTCATATCCCATTCTCTTGACACCCGCATACGCAAGCATGATCCCATCATATTGCCCATCTTTGAGCTTCTGTATTCTCGTATCGATATTTCCGCGTATATCTTTAACCGATACATGCGAAAAATAATGCTTTAGCAATGCCCGCCTCCTCAGTGAAGACGTACCTATCACCCAATTTTTAGAGAAGTTTTCCAATTGTATTTCAGGGTCTCCCGCCAATAATACTTCTCTTGGATCTTCTCGCTTTAAATAGGCAATGATGTCCAGATCTTCTGGAATGATTGTGGGTATGTCCTTTGCACTATGTACGGCTATATCAATGTCTCGAGCGATCATTGCACGATCGATTGCTTTGGTAAAAAGCCCAGAGGTACCCACCTTATACAGTGCATCTGTACGGTTGAGGTCTCCTTCCGTTTTAATATGTTTGACTTCGCAAGTAAATCCAGCTTCTATTAACAGATCACGTACCAAATGTGTCTGCCATAAAGCAAGTTTGCTATTCCTCGTCCCTATCCGAACCACCATAAATGAGGATTTTCAGAACCAAATGATGTATGGCAATACTTTGAAGGCGCAAATATATAAAATTTTTACCCCTAAAGAAAAGTTAAAAAGACGTTCCAACCCCATATAATGAATGTATAAGTGCCTGATGAAGAAGAAAACCAGCCCAATTAAAAATATTACTCCCAAAAATACATACATCTGCTGAATAAATAATGCCGCGAGCAGGGGAACCTTTAGCAGCATCATGTAGGGAAAGATACTAACCATATCCAGATTAAATCCACCCAAAGAAAAATTCCTGATATTGAATATGTTACCTATTAACGCAAGGATACTGTACTTACAAATCTGCCATATACTTGTGATGAGTAATGACCTGACAAAAATATTACCAAATGACTGAGCCCCGTAAAAGACTTTATACAACAGACTTTCGTATTTCCAAAGATTTACTTCTGACCATAAATTTGCCCAATCAATGTAAAAGATTCCCAAGGTTATTAAGATCGTATATGTAAATATTTTTATTAAGATTAATAACACGATAAACCCTGGATTGCCTGTCGTGATGTCATACATCGTATCTATATACACATCCGGTTTTAGAAAAAGCCTCTGTATAGAATAAAAAAAGTTAGCATTTGCGATCTTTATCAGGAATAAAGTCAGAAATGGAAAGAAGATGATCAACACTACCCCTATCCACGGCTGAAAAGTCAAACCATAGTTATAGTTCTCTTTATTCTGGAAAAACTCTCCGTAATGGATCAATTTCCTATGATCTTCATCCAACCAAAATTTAGTGTGTGTTTCTAACGCGATCATTTCTGCTGGATATGCATTTAGCATCGCTACATAAGTATTTGAATATATACTATCTACTTCCCTTAGCCCATACTGCGCACATAACAATTTCAATTTCCTGCTCGGAGGGAAGGGAAAATAAATATCCCTGATAGGTTGTTGAAGTATATGCCATAGGTGCTTTAGGGCTGTAGAGTCATTAAAAGTGTACGTAGTTCCATATATTGGAGCCCAACATATCACACTATCGGCCTTGGGAACACTATCCATATATTTCTGTTGGGCATACATCAACTGAGACTTTTCCATGACATAAATACCTTGTGTTATTCCCAAAAAAGGCATGGGATAATTTGCAGGAGAATCACCTCGATACAATTCTAAGGTAATGTTGACAGGAGCCTCCCCCAGCCATTCATGCGCAATGGGAATGACCCAGGTCGAAAGCGGAAATTCATTGATCCCTACAAACTGTTCGCCCAATCTAAGAGAAGCTTTCCATCCAATGCCTTCGATACACAAATACATGGTATCTGGAAGTTCGCATTCCCAGTTCCATTCTTTCATGATCTTCACAGACTGACTGGTCGTTTCAAATGCAAAGGGAATATCCAACGATTCTCCCAGTGAAGTTGTCCATCCTTCACTCAGGTCAAATAGTACGGGGAGGTGATACAGACTATATGGATACGTATCGGATGATGGGTAATCATAAAATGTTTGACCATGGACAGATGGACATACTGTTAAAAAGAGCCATAAACTACAGGTAATAAACTGAGCGATATACAAATCCACCTTCATGTTAGTCAAATGTAGTTAACCGCGATTTTTTCACAAAAAAATTGAGCTAGAGGGTTATCAAAAAATATCATTTTAAACAAAGCAATCCCAAAATTCTTTAAAAAATATCTCTCAAAAGAAATACTTGCTAACTTGTTTTCATATAAGTGGTGAGACAATATTAAGTATTTCATATTAACTTATTCCAGTACAAGGAAAATTATCCCCCAGCAGCGAAGGAAAGTAGTTAGGAGAGGGTCGAAGAATCAGAAATATAAATATATCGGTGGACGTCAGGGGAGGATTATATAGCTATGATAACAATGTTATTGTCTTCTCTTGTATATTCACCCTCCTACACCTCCCTCTCCAACTACACGAGCAGCTCTGCAGGGAGGAAATTAAGTTATGTATATCTAAATATCCCGTACTACTTACCTCTTAAAAACTAACTTATGCAAATATTTCTTCTTGAGAAAATAAATGAGTCAAGTGGGCGGCTTAATGAAGAAGAAACCCGCCATTGCATACAGGTCTTGAGACATAGAAAAGGAGATCAGATTCACGCTATTGACGGAAAAGGGAATATGTATGTTGCTAAAATAAAAGATATCAGTCGAAAAGAAGTCTGGTTAACCCTATTACATACCGAAAGGGATTGGGGAGAAAAATCTCCCTTTATTCATTTGGGTATATCTCCTCTGAGCAAGAAAGATCGATTTGAATGGTTACTGGAAAAAGCTGTAGAGTTAGGTGTAAACCGCATATCTCCTGTGCTCTGTGAGCGTTCTTTTAAATCACGCCTTCCCAATGAAAAGAGGATACAGAGCATTATGGTTTCAGCACTAAAGCAAAGTAAAAGGTCCAGGTTGCCTGAATTAAATGATCTCCAGCCCTTGGCATCCCTGTTACTATCCGATACTTCTTCCATCAAACTCGTTGCATGGTGTGAGGCAGCTCAACCACTATCAACCTTGTTTGATACTATTAAGAACAATTCCAGTATCACGCTATTAATCGGCCCTGAAGGAGACTTTACACCTGAAGAAATACAACACGCCAAACACCAACAATTCATCGAGGTATCACTGGGAAATAACAGGCTGAGATCGGAAACAGCGGGGATCTATTTTTTGGGAGCTATCAAAACAATATGTGAATACTAACTAATCTGGTCATTATATGTTAACAATAAGTCTTATCACAATTGGTACCGAATTACTCAAAGGTAGAATCATCAATACAAATGCAGCTCAAATTGGTGAGATGCTTCGTCCGCATGGTTTTAAGTTATCAAGAACTGTAGTCATTCCCGATACCCCTCAAGCCATTAAGCAGGCTGTAATCTCAGAAATGGACATGCATGATGTCGTACTTACTTCCGGGGGATTGGGTCCAACCAAAGATGATATGACCAAACATATACTGGCAGAAATGTTTGACACTCAATTAGTACTGCATAAAGAAACGCTGGAACATATCACCGCCATTTTTCACCACAGAAATCGTCCTGTTACAGAAAGAAACAGACAACAAGCCCTGGTCCCCGAACAATGCGAAGTAATTCCCAATCCTAAAGGTACTGCTCCAGGAATGTTCTTTACCCGCAAAAGTAAATGGCTTTTCGCAATGCCTGGTGTGCCATATGAATTGCTCTACATGATGGAAAAGGAAGTCATACCGCGTTTTAAGAAGCGCAAAGATCAAGGGGTCTTTATGCACAAAATAATTCGACTTTCCCACATTCCTGAATCCCATGCCGCTGACAGGATGGAAACTGTGGAATCGGAACTTCCTCCTTTCGTGGAGATAGCCTATCTTCCCAGAATTGACGGACTTTGGCTGGAACTTTTTATAGATCAAGTGAACATAGATATAGATTTGGCAGAGAAAGCTTTGGAAGAGGCCTCTGAGAAGATCTATCATTTGTTTGAGGATAAATTCTATGCATGGGGAGATCAGTCTTTGCCAGAGATATTGGGGAATACATTGAAAAAACATCAATTAACATTAGCGATAGCTGAGAGTATTACTGGCGGCCAAATTGCTGCCAGTCTTGTATCGATCAGTGGTGCCTCCGACTTTCTGTTAGGAAGTATTACAGCATATGCTATTTCTGTCAAAGAGCAAATATTGCAAATTGATCCCAAGATAATACAGGCAGAAGGAGTTGTCTCTTCAGCTGTTGCCCAGCTCATGGCTCAACAAGTACGGATATTGATGAATGCGGATATAGGGCTTGCCACCACAGGATATGCTGAGCAAGAAGAAGAAATACTCCCTCAAGTGTGGGTTGGATATGCTGAAGAAGCACTTACGACTTGTGAACACATATATCTTCATGGCACAAGAAACGTAGTAATAGGACGGGGTGTCAGTTATGCCCTCCAACATTGCCTGAGGCAGATACGGAAAAGGGATACATTACAACAAAATATAGATTTGGTGTGAAGTAATCCGGATAAAATACAGAAAATGACTATTTTTGAAATATGGCAAAGATTGAGTTAAGAATGCCCAAGATGGGCGAAAGCATTATTGAAGCGACGATCCTTAAATGGACGAAATCGATAGGAGACCCTATTGAACAGGAAGAAACGGTGGTGGAGATTGCTACCGATAAGGTGGATTCTGAGGTACCAGCACCTGCTGATGGAAAATTATCTGAAATTAAGTATCAGGAAGGAGATGTAGTACCTGTAGGGGAAGTCATTGCCATTATTGAGACAGTAGGACAAGCGGACAAAAATGGTGAAAACGGACACGTACCAGAACACGAGAAAGAACTTACTGCTACGGTACCATTTGTACCCAGCGGCGGAGCGCATCACAGTAGAAAGCAGCCTCAAGGTTCTGATAGTGTGGAAAGTAAATTTTTTTCTCCCTTAGTGTTGAATATCGCACGTAAAGAAGGGATACCAATGTCTGAGTTAGAATCACTTCCCGGAACGGGAAGAGGTGGTAGAGTTACCAAAAAAGATATTCTAGCATACGTCAAGCATAAAAAATCTGGGATGAGTTCTGATCAAGGCTCACAAAACGCTGTTACCCCTACTCCACAAACAGAATCCCTTATTCATACAGCCCCCCAAACAACCGCTAAGACTCAAGATGCATCCTCGTCCCCATTGATCAGGGAGAAACAGTTTAAACACATCGGGTCATACGAGATAGAGGAAATGGACCGCATGCGAAAGATGATCTCAGACAACATGCTGTATTCTTCACATGTTGCTGCGCATGTTACTTCTTTTGTTGAAGCAGATGTAACGGCTATCTATCGTTGGAGACAAAAAGTTAAATCTTCGTTTCTGGATAAATATAAAGAAAAACTCACTTTTACCCCATTATTCATTCAGGCTATTGCCAAGGCATTAAGAGAATACCCACGCGTCAATTCTTCGGTAGATGGCAATAATATATTGCTAAAAAAAGACATCAACATTGGGGTTGCAGTAGCCTTACCCAATGACAATCTCATTGTACCTGTTATTCGAAATGCTGATCGTATGAATTTAGTAGGTCTAACAACCACTGTGAACGATTTAGCAAACAGAGCAAGGACACAAAAACTTACTCCTGAAGAACTGGAAGGCGGTACATATACCATGTCAAATGTAGGAACATTTGGAAATGTGATGGGGACTCCTATTATTATGCAACCCCAGGTGGGAATCATGGCGTTTGGTGCAATCCGTAAACTCCCAGCGGTCCTCGAAACCCCTCAAGGGGATGTAATTGCTATTAGAAACAAAATGTTCCTTTCTCATTCGTATGACCATAGAATCATTGATGGAGCTTTGGGAGGGAAGTTCGTTCGAAGAGTTGCAGATATACTTGAAGCATGGGATGAGGATATGGATATCTAAATTAATCTCTATCCTCTTCTATGCGATTGATTTCATCTCTTAGTCTGGCTGCAGCCTCATAGTCTTCACCAGCGAGTGCGTCTTCGAGTTGCTTTTTGAGCTTGGAAACTTTTTCCTGGGATCCTTTGCCACCGGAAAAGCGCTTTTGTGGTTCTTCTTCTACATCGGCTTTTTCGAGCTCAGAGAGTGAAAACTCCCCTTCTTCATCTGCATACTGAGCATTATCACTCTCATCTATCACGATTCCCGCCTCTCCAAGCACTGTTTCATAACTATAGATGGGTACTTTAAAACGTACACCTATTGCCACAGCATCACTAGGTCTACTATCTATTTCATGTATTTCGCCATCAGACTCCATAATAAGGCGAGCATAGAATATTCCTTCATTAAGTTCTGTAATGACAACTTCAATCAAGTTAATATCAAAATGTCTCGCCAGATTGTAGATTAAGTCATGAGTCATGGGGCGATTGGTCTTGATATTTTCCAATTCCAGTGCAATGGCTTGTGCCTCTGCTCCTCCGATAATGATTGGCAATCTTCTGTTCCCGTTTTTCTCACCCAGCACCAGTGCGTAATGACCAACCTGAGATTGACTTGAAGATAATCCGATAATCTCTAAAGGAATTTTTTCCACCTGAAATATATTTACAACGCTTCAATTACCTACATGCACACCCTAAGATCATTGTGGGATGGCCTAAGCTTACACTTTCAAAGGTAAAGAGAAATATATGAATTATACAAAGTTAATTACAGCTTTTAGTATCTGTAATCATATGTGATACACTTTTACACGGAAGCCTTTGCCGTCTTAATAGAATCGATCAGTTGGGGTACTACCTCAAATAAATCCCCTACTATACCATAATCAGCTATTTTAAAAAATGGAGCTTCAGGATCTTTATTGATTACTATGATATGTTTTGAGGAACTTACACCCGCTAAGTGTTGGATAGCGCCTGAAATTCCAATTGCGATATACACATTGGGGCTTATCTGTATTCCAGTTTGGCCTACGTGTTCGTGATGTGGGCGCCATTCCATATCTGAGACGGGTTTCGAACAAGCAGTCGCTGCGTTTAACAGCTCAGCCAGTTCTTCGATCATTTTCCAATTGTCTGGCCCTTTCATTCCTCTCCCTGCTGAGACAACAATATCCGCTTCTGTTAAGACTATCCCATCGCTTACTTTTACGATTTCTTTTGCAACGGCATCAATACTCATTGCCTCTAGGTCAAATTCAAACGGCACAATTGTGAGATCAACCTCATGTTCAACTACCTGATAACTATTATTTTTGACCGTAATGACTACTTTGTCAGTTTCAGATTTGATTTCCTGTACTCCTTTACCTGAATACGCCATTCTTGTTACATCAAACTGATTAGCAGGATCTACCATACTAATCACGCCAGGAAGAGGAGTAGCTTCTAGTTTTACAGCTACTCGTGATGCAATAGCTCTTCCAATATACGTCTCTGCCAAAATGATGACTTGAGCATCTATCTTAGTAGCTACCTGTGCAAGCGCACTGGCATAGGCTGTATTAATAAATGAATCGGCTTGTTCTGACTGAACCGAATGCACTGTCTTTATTCCATAATTTCCCAGGGATTTCAATTCTTCTTCCTCAATAGGACCCATGGAGACAGCATGAACATCTACTCCCATTTTCTGCGCTAAATCGTAGGCATAGGTGGCAGCCTCGAGCACAGACTTTTTAAAACCACCATCTGTGTGTTCTGCAAATAAGAGAACTGACATATATATTAGATTTTTTTTGTAATAAACTAAAAAAGCAGTGCAAACGCACTAGAAATCATTAACAGCTGCTAATCAGCAGCTTAAATTGATTCAATATATAAATATTT
>CAZZEC010000082.1:16767-25831 GCA_964652565.1 uncultured Bacteroidia bacterium | reverse complement strand
ACTTGCTGAGAACTGCTGGTTATTTTGCGTATTTAAACTTAAATACCTAAGCCTCATATATTACTCTCCTACCCATCCTAACACTTCTTTGTATAGCTTCGGATGTACCCTGAAGTCTGCTTCATAAATGAGTTTATCCATATCTGGTTTCACAAATTCAAGCAATCCTTTTTGCTTTGCACGAATCAGGATACCTAATACTCCTGTAATAGTTAAATTATATTTTCTAGCAATAGTCCTTCCTTTCATTTCGTCAATCAAAAGATAATTTGCTTTCAAGTCTACAGCAAGCGCTATAGCTTCAGCTTCACCTCTGTCTAGCATTTTTGCCAATTCGTCTACCAATAAATGATCTTTTACCGGTATTATTCTAATCCAATCAAGAGAAGCAAATATCTCCTGTTGATCCCTTAACTTACTCAACTCCTGGAAAACTTCTTGAGGGATTATGATTTGCTCGAAAAGTTTATGTCACAAATCTAATCTTTCGATCTTGAATAAATTCGTCAATGGTGATGTATCACTCACAACAATCATATATCCTGAAGATTTTCTACATCTTTCTTGATTTCCTCAATCGTGTAATGAATATATACATCCCGCTTTGCCAGTTCATGTTGAAATGAAAGTTGGTCCAAATCTGCCAATCTACGGGCCTGTCCCATCGTCAGCTTTTGCTGTGAATATAAATATACGGCTAACTCAATAAGCACTTGTTCTCCAGTGAGATGCATTTGCTCAAGTACTTTTGCTGGTATAACTAAGTCTTTCATTTTACTTTGCAGTTACATAAGATCCATCAAATTCCCTCATTATCTTTTCGTATTCCTTTCCAAACTCTTCTTCGTCATAGGTAGGAGGATTATCTCTAGTACCCATCTCTTACTGAAATCGAAACTAAAAAATCTCCGCAAATTCGCTAGCCTTTCCCATCATGAGAAAATAAAAAGGGCTGATTCAAGTTTGAATTCCTTTTTACTGGTTGCAAAATACCATCTGATATAATTACACTCATAGCTTAATTGTTGATACAATATACGAGGATTTTGCGATTATGTGATAGGTAGGGCAAACGCACTAAAATTATTGATAGCTAGAAATCAGAAGCTTACATTGATCCAATGTATTAACATTTTAGTCACAACCAATTAATAATGAATTATTTATGAGATTTGGTGCGTTCGCCCTGTGTGATAGGTATGAGTTGTTACTAAATAGGAATGAATGCACTAAATCCTTTAATAGCGAAATACTTTTATATATTTTAGATTTCGTACTTTTATAACTCATAAAACACACCTTAACATGACGAAATTCAGCTTAATTGCTCAAAAAATGATTTGATCGACATATAAAGGCTAATTTTTAACACCATAGCTAAATTGATAACATAAAGTTTATCAGACCATTACAAAATGTATCAAGGGCCTACCTCGAAACAAATCAAATTCAAACTGCTAATTATCAATAATTTATGAGAATATACCCAGGGCCGGAGTCGAACCGGCACGTCATTGCTGACATTGGTGTTTGAGACCAACGCGTCTACCAATTCCGCCACCTGGGCATTTTAAAGGAAGTAACTACCTTTTCAATAAAAACGATTTTGAAAAGGGACACAAAAATACGTGTTGTGCCAACACCATGCAAGAAGAATATGAGAATTATTGGACGCCGGACCGCAGAGGACGGATCACAGTTTTCAATACAACCATCTAACAATTCTACAACGATAACAATATCACCATGCTATAATGAACCAACTATGCAAAATATTTCTATAGATTTCTTTGTATAATTATAAGATATTGGTATATTTGTAAATCGATTGGAAATAATAGTCAAACTATTATATAAGAATTAGGGCGTTTTCATGGCTGTTTGGGTCGCGAACATAGTTCGCGGCCTCTTTTTTTTATCTCATCGCTTTTAGACTCATATCTAAACTCTTTACCGAATGTGTTAATGCCCCCATAGATATAGCATCGACACCTGTTTCTGCCACTTCACGAACCCGGTCTATAGAAATTCCCCCCGATGCTTCCGTTTCTGCCCGACCTCCTATCAATGCCACTGCCTCGCGCATTTCTTCTATTGACATATTATCCAACATTATAATATCTACCCCCCCCACTGATAACACTTCCTTGACTTCTTCTATCGTCCTCGTCTCTATTTCGATCTTCAACGACAACTGATGCGTTGCTAGGTATGCTTTACAAGCTTGTATGGCTGCGCTAATACCCCCTGCATAATCAATATGATTATCCTTGATCATGATCATATCGTATAACCCAAATCGATGATTCGTACCTCCACCTATAGCTACCGCCCACTTCTCTATATGACGTACCAAAGGTGTCGTCTTACGAGTATCCAATATCTTACAATCTAACCCATCCAATTGATCCACAACTCTCCGTGTTAATGTAGCAATTCCACTCATCCTTTGCATAAAATTTAATACTGTTCGTTCTGCAGTGAGTATATGTCTCGCAGAACCATGTACACTAAATACTTTATCCCCGTATTCAACTTCATCCCCATCAGACTTATAAGCCTCAAACTCCAAGCCCTTATCTATCGTCTCAAAAATCTTTCGAGCAAAGGAAACTCCGGCAATAATTCCCTGGTCTTTGATAAGACAATATGCAGAGTCATTCAAGTGCTCTGGAATGGTAGATAAACTACTATGATCCCCATCCCCAATATCTTCAGCTAAAGCAGCTGAAATAATTTTTTTTGTTTCTGTACTATGTAAATAGTCTAGCATGCTGGGTTAGATTAAGAAAGTTTTATACTTTAAAAATACTAACATTCTCTCATAATCATATACTACTCCTTTGTGCTACAAAATGTACAATCTTGTGGACATTTATTACGCTGTCATTTCTTTACTATGCACCCTAACTACTCCGTAATATAAATTTAAGTTCCCCAGTAAGTTTATAGCAATTAAATAACGAAATATTGATATTACAATTTACCGTAATTAAATAGCGTCTTCCCAGCCCTTGAAAAACTAACTGATATAAAAAAACAGCCCCCTTTCGGAGGCTGTTTCCCATGCATCACTCACACTACGAATTACTTTTTAGCAAATCTTAATTTCTCAATTTTATATGTCCCCTGGGCATCTTGCTTAATATATATATTGGCTTCAAATACCCCTTTGGCGCTTCGATATTCTCCCAATGCATATATAGACCCCCCACTATTACCTGTATGCACGATGTGGAAGCTTCCTGGAGGATAGCTGTCAAAGAATTTCTGAAGGACAAATTTTGCCTGTCCAGCAGCATAGGAACCTCTTTGATTATACAAGGTGAGCTCTGTACGCGCATTCAGATATGGCGTGAGACAATTTGAACTCCCCTGTGAAATACAGTTCCCTATCCGCTCCAATACTACATTCACATCTGCTCTTTCATAGGATAATAAATGAAAAAAGGAGAGAGATAAAAAAAAGAATATGGTAAATCTTATCCTCATATTATCCAGGCTTAAAACATTTCATCTTGAACTTACTCTCATGAATTTGCACAAATCATGCCAGAAAGGTATTTCTTACATGAACGGATAATTTAATAGTCCTTAATGGTTGAATAGAAGGTCGTAACAGTGATTTTTTATACCTTTACCGAGAATAAACTAGACATCAAGAACAATATTGACATATGGATTCACAGAAAATCATACTTATTATCATGGATGGCTGGGGTATATCCGATAATCCCCAAAATAGTGCCGTAGATCAAGCTCATACTCCTTTTTTCGATCAATCAATGAAAGAATGGCCCAATATGAAACTTCAGGCTTCTGGATTAGAAGTAGGATTACCAGAAGGTCAAATGGGTAACTCAGAAGTGGGACATATGAATTTAGGTGCTGGAAGAATTGTCTATCAGGACCTTGTGAGAATCAATAATGAAATGAATGATGGTTCTTTCCAGGAAAACGATGAGATAAAGAAGCTCATTGCTTACTGCGAGGAAAATCAAAAACCTCTACATCTCATGGGGTTACTTTCCGATGGAGGAGTTCATAGTAGCTTAGAACACTTGAAGGGTATCATCAAAACCTTATCGAATACACAGGTACCCGCAGTATATGTCCATTGCTTTATGGATGGGCGCGATACTTCTCCTACGGGAGGTAAGTCTTATATTCAAGAACTGGAAAATTGCATGCAAGCATATCAAACTGGGGAAATTGCTAGTTTGATCGGCCGGTATTTCGCCATGGATAGAGATAAAAGATGGCCGAGAATCAAAAAAGCGTATGACCTCATTACTAAGGGAGAAGGTACAGCTTATTCTTCTGCTCTTGAGGCTATTGAGGCTTCCTACGAAAATGATAAAACGGACGAATTTGTAGAACCGGTAGTAATTGTCAAAGAAAACCAACCTGTAGGTATACTCCAAGAGGGTGATGCAGTACTATTTTTTAATTTCCGAACTGATAGAGGAAGACAACTTACCACCGTTTTAACTCAAAAAGACATGCCGGAGGAAGGTATGCATACACTACCGCTGTATTATACAACTATGACGCGCTATGATGATAAGTTTCAGAATATCCACGTGGTTTACGAAAAGCAAAACATCTCTAATGGATTAGGGGAATATTTATCCCGCCTGGGTAAAAAACAGATCCGAATAGCCGAAACGGAAAAGTATCCGCATGTTACCTTCTTTTTTAATGGTGGACGTGAAACCCCAATGGAAGGAGAAAAATATATAGTATGCCCTTCTCCTAAAGTGGCTACCTATGATATGCAACCTGAAATGAGTGCCAAAGATATCCAGGACAAGATTATTCCGGAAATCGAGAAGCAAGAGGTAGATTTTGTATGCTTAAACTTTGCTAATCCTGATATGGTAGGTCATACAGGTGTGTTTGAAGCTGCTGTAAAAGCATGTGAAACGGTAGATGCAACAACCAAAGCCGTTGCAGAAAAAGGCTTGGAGAAAGGATATATCGTATTAATTACCGCTGACCATGGAAATGCAGATAAAATGCGGAATGAAGATGGAAGTCCGCACACCGCGCATACGACCTCACTCGTACCCCTTATTTTAATGGACCCTCTCAAAAGATTTACGTTAGATGACAATAAAATCGGTAAATTAGGTGATCTTGCTCCAACTATCCTTACATTAATGGGAGAAGACATTCCTGAAGAAATGAGTGGGGAAGTATTAGTTACGAAATCTACCGTAGCATCCTAGGTCTGTAATGATATCAATGTGATCATAAATATATTAGAGGGAGTCTACATGGACTTCCTCTTTTTGTCTCATAAACATTCGTTTTAGTCATTTTTAACTGTTGAAGTGCTACACCATGCAAAATGAAACCAGCTACATTCCAGATATCTTTATGTATTGTGATCGATGGTGTGCAAGGTGTCCATTTACTTCTCAATGCCTGCAATTTGTGATGTACAAACACAAGGAGACAGAAATGGATGAGTTGCCTCTTCCCTACCCTAAATTTTGGGAACTCATAGATAATACCGCCCCGAGGATTATCAAGTCTGTGTATGAGATTGCCGAAGAGAATGACTATAACCTTGAAGAAGAATTGATCGAATATGTCAGAGAAACGCTTGAATCCTTAGAAGACCCAGAGGATGACCTATCTACCAACCCCATGTTGCGATTAGCTGCAGGTTATTCCAGCCAGACCGAAGTCTGGTTAAAAAATCATCAACAAAGACTTTCAGAAATCATCTCGGCAGATCTTTCAGATTTCTTTTCTTCTCCTGATAACGCAACCATACACCCAAAGGAATATCTCAATATCATCAAAGCTTATCAGCATAAAATATATGTTAAGGTTCTCCAGTCTGTAGAAAAACTTCAGGAGCAAGCCCAACAACCTCAACCATCTCGAATGCAAGACACAATGCTCTTAGAAGCTTATGGGATGGCGAAAGTAAACGTATCATTAATAGATCGATCTATCGCTGCTTGGGGACTACTAAGTGATTATATTCCTGAATCCAATGATTCCATTTTCAAACACTTGATATTACTTGAAAAGCTTAGAACTTATGTGCTAGCTGTGTTCCCTCAGGTAAAAGATTTTATCCGTCCGGGGTTTGATCAACGCACAAAATGAACTTATTGATAAGATAGTGATAAATTTATCCTACATTTGAAATAATTTATATGCAATAGATCAATTTTATTCTTACTCACAATGTCTTATAGAATTAGAGATATATGTCTGGCCACTGTCCTACTTATTATTTCTCTTCCTATTCAATCTTGCATTGTCATATTATTATACTTCACTCAAGGCCAAATATTTTTTATCCATAAAAGACCTGGACTACACGAAAAACCTTTTTACCTGATTAAGTTTTGCACCATGCGGCCCTTATCAAAAGGTGAAAAAGAAGGTACACACGACAAGGAAAGACTCACCTATTGGGGAAAATTTTTAAAGAAATACTCGCTAAATGAACTCCCACAACTAATCAACGTCATAAAAGGAGAAATGTCTTTAGTAGGACCACGCCCCCTTCTAATGGAATACCTTCCTTTGTATACTCAGGAAGAACAGCAAAGACACAGTGTGAGACCCGGTATTACAGGCTGGGCACAAATACATGGAAGAAATCAACTCAGTTTTAAAACCAAATTCCAATATGATCTGTGGTATGTCTATCATCGATCACATATTCTGGATATATGTATTCTCTGGCAAACCCTTATTGATATCTTTACTAGAGAAAAAATTGAATTAGAAGCTGCTACTATCACCCCAAAATTTGATGGCACAAACTGATCATTTCCTGCTATATAAATCTTTCATACGGATACATACTTCACTATTCAGGATTTTTTTTTGACTGTCTGGCAAATCATCCTTTTTAATACTTGCAGGTTTATTAACTTCAGACGCAATTTAGTCCAAATGGAAATCTGTGTATCATCTCGTCACAACTTTGCCTTGCAACCATAAACATTTGATCCATGTACAACCCTAATATCTACCCAAAATTTCTCCTTATACTTTCTCTCTATATCCTATTCCTGTGTTTTGTACCAGGTATTGGTATTGCACAAGAGAAAACGTCCCAAAATGGCTTTGTTCACACTCCCAAGGGAGACCTACATATCTTATTAATTTTTATCCGATATGATAATAGAAGCCTGATGAGCAATTCAGGCTGGCCTGATGAAACAGCTGAGGGTGTGCTGCCTAGAATGGCCCTCGGAGAACCCAATCAGCTATTTAATAAAGATCCGGAATCCATTGGTTCTGAAGATCAGGTACCCAACCTGAGTGATTATTATTATAAAATGTCAGGAGGAAAATTTCGGTTAACGGCAGACATTTTTCCCGTACAGGTTCCTGTGAGATACATCCCTCCAACGATTAATAATTTTTTCACCCGACAGCAAGCGATGAATTTCGCAGCGATCCAATGGATCAGTGAGAATTATCCCGATTTTGACTGGAGCCGATATGATAATAGAACTAATAATCCAAGGTTTCAGGTCGATAACAGTGAAAGTGAGTCTGATAGTGTCCTCGATTATATAGTCTTCATGCATCGGGCTCAGGGAAGTCAAGGTGCAGGGTCTCCAGGTAATATGAGCATCCCAAATTCTTCCTATAAAATTCGCGATGGGCATACAGGAATACAATCATTTGCCGATGCAGGTCACAACTGGTTGTTCTTCAGACACGAGTTTGCTCATAATCTGTATAGATGCCCTCATTATTTAGGGGCCAATACCTCTGATGGAATGAGGTACTATACGCAAAAAGGTTGGGGATTGATGGCAGCATGGCATGCTCCCTTTTTTACGACCAATGCATGGGAAAAATGGTGGCTGGGGTGGCTGGAACCTCAGGAGATCAACCAAAATGGTATCTATGATCTCAAGGACATGATGAATGGAAGGGCAGCGATACGTATACGTATTCCTGGTACACAGGATTATCTATGGATAGAGAATCACCAAAAGCAAGAACCCTTTTGGGATAAAAAAATATTTTTTAATAACCTCAGCCAAAGGCACCCCCAATCCGCACAGGGCATTTATATGTATGTAGTAGCTTCTCCAGGTTCTGACCGATTAAAACCTGATCTCGATCCATTTAGTACTCGCCATGCTAATATGATCAAAGTATATAATGGAGAGGGTAATTTTGACATCGTTCCTACAGGAGAAACATTATCAAATGGTTATTTCCCCTCTACCGTCATGGAGAAAATTGCTCGCAACCCCTTTTCGGGTCAAAATGATTTTCAATTTATACGATATGATTACGATGGAAATGGACGGTTAGACGTGGGATTTTCGCATGGAAACAGAGATCCAGCAGGTAAGGAGCAAAGAGGGGTCTGGTCTGAAAAGATAAAGAATAAAAATGTATTGACGTTTGGGAATACCGGAGATCAAAATGACGCATTCTTACCCGGAGATGAAATTGGATTGTCTGGAAAAGTCCCGGTTATCCATCACCCAGAGTTTATACGTTCAAGAGAAGAATTTGAGCCCTATTTGTTAAATGGTCTAACCATTAAAATCATGGAACGGGATGCTGAGGGAACCATGAAACTCGACGTAAAATTTGATGATTGGGAAGTGAGAACGGATCAGCGTTGGTGTGGAAATTTACGTCTGCCAGCCTTGACAAACGAAGAGAACAGTATGCTTATCATTAAGGAAAAAGCTAAACTAAATCTGGCTCTTAATGGGACCCCTGATCGAATTACACGACACCCTGAGACGGGCACGCTATCAAACCCCACACGTCTGCTCGTTGAATCGGGTAGAGGAATTACTTTAGAAGAAAAAAGTGAATTGAATATAGAGTCCAATAGCACACTAGAACTAGCCGGAAAATCTGTATTAATTGTCGAGAAAGGAGCTAAACTCAATGTGCAAGGTACATTAAGGTTAAGCGACGAAGCAGAACTTGTAATCAAAAAGAAAGGTAGATTGATCATTGATGCCGAAGCAGAACTTATACTAGGTACACCCAGACAATTAGTAGCTGACCCCAAAGGAAAGGTCAAGGATAGGAGGGTTGAGTA
>CAZZEC010000082.1:0-16667 GCA_964652565.1 uncultured Bacteroidia bacterium | reverse complement strand
CCAGACAATTAGTAGCTGACCCCAAAGGAAAGGTCAAGGATAGGAGGGTTGAGTAAGTATTGAGATATTGTTGTGTTGTTGGCGAGCACAACTAAATAGTTGTTAAATTTTTCTGTCGTCCGTCGTCTGTGGTCTGTCGTCTTCTCTGTGGTCCGTCGTCTGTGGTCTGTCGTCTTCTCTGTGGTCTGTCGTCTTCTCTGTGGTCCGTCGTCTGTCGTCCGTCGTCTAATCATCTCTATCCTCAACCAGGATATATAACTCTGGGTTACCTTCCCAAAGCTGTATATCTATAGCATCCATACGCCAGGACACACGATTAGGATTCCAGATATGGATCTTTACGACCATATCATTCGTAAAGCGGAAGGGTAAATGTCTAAATCGTACAGCATTGACTGCAAATGCCTGTCGCTTTGAATCTCGCAGTATAAAATCTCCTTTTTGCCAATGTAGCACCTCTCCCTCCTTTTCTATACTGATGACCCATAGAGGCAAAGCGTCAGAAGAATCTCTTACTTCAATTTGTGCATAGGTCAATAACCAGGGTTTCAATTGATATAATGCTGTATCTGTTAACTCAATAGGAGGGATATATTCTTCGTTGTGCCATTTGAATTCTTCCGGGAAAAGAAAGTGGCTATATAATGATATGGAATCTACATGAGAGTGATGTATGATGGGTAAATTATTTTCCGTACTAACATGTTTCTTTGAAAACAGAAACCATTCGGATACAGATTTCATCTTATATTCTGCTAAATGAGGATAATATGTATGGATCAACGCCAAATATTCCAACGGCATCATGTTACTCACCCATCCTATCGCCAAGGCATCTGATGTTAGTTCACTCAACCATTGATCAAAGGTTTGTAAATCAGGTAAATTATATCTCTCCAAGCTGTCATTGGATACATAATAGTTGAGATAAAAAGGATTATGCGCGATTCCCACCCGTGTAAGTTGAGTAATTCGAGGATCTTCTTTCCATGCTTCAAAATCGTTCATCATTGCCTTTGCTCCCCTATCATAAAAAATTCCGTAATGATCTCTATCCCAAATCAATGTAAAAATAGAGGATAAGAGCAGAACAGAAATCAATACACTCTCTTTGAAAAGCGGTAGCCTGGGATATACACTAAATACTCCCAGTAAAGCAAAGGGGAAACTAAAGAAGAGGACCCCATAATGTAGAACCGGATTAACCTTTACAGAATATACATATGCAACCACAAAGCTCAACACAAACCAGGAACCACTAATCAATGTAATTTTCCACTCTTTCTGTTGATAGCCTTGTTTTATTCTCAAGCCTATCCCCACAATCAAGAGTATTAATATACTACCGTACATCCATGGCGAAAAATGAAAGATATAGGATATATAATGTAGGAGAAAGGATCGATTGGGAGGAGCCAACCAGCCGCCTATTCCTCCTATAGCTAATTGTGCCTGAAAAATGGGAATATGGGGAATGTAGAGAGTAACTATTGCTAAGCCAGCATATATATAATTAGCAATATACTTCCCTGGGATAACAAACAAGCCTGAAATTCCCACCCAAAACGCTAATAATAAAGAAAAGTAGTGATTGTAAGCACAAAGTACACTGAACAACACAAAACCCATCCAATGGAACCATTTTATGGGCTGAAGCAGTCTACACACATAAGACCAGCAATAGACCATACCCCATGCAAAAAATAATCCGCTGATATAAGGACGAATAGAGAGACTATGAATGATAAAATACTCCCAACAAGCCATGCATGACGCCAATAGAAGACCTACAGTCGGATTGAACCATTTAGACGCTACATGAAATGCCAATACCATAGCACCTAATCCCATTAACAGGAATGGCAATCGTAGCATCCATTCTGTATTTCCCATCCATCTCGTCCAGTAATAAAGAAATACTTGCACCCCAGCAGGATGCCCATCTGGTTTTACCCCTTTTTCAATGAGTTCGTGAAAAGAATCATATTGTAGTCTACTCAGTGCGCTGAGGTCATCATTTCCCAATGTGAGTTTATCAATTCGGTAGATACGTAGTCCGATAGCTAGTATTAGTATAAATATTAGCCAGGTATAATGATAGTAGCTACTGGGTATTCCTCTCACAGGGATAAAATTTATACAATAGCAAATGTTTAGAGCTAAATGCTTACAATTGCTGTATACGGTCCATCAGCTGAGACTTATAGCTCTTTCCAATGGGAAGTTCCTTGTCACGGATGACGACAGTATTCCCGTAAATAGATGCTATTTGATCTAAAGGTACAATATAGGATTTGTGTATTCTAATGAAAGCCCCTTCAGGCAGTAAATTCTCCATATTCTTAAGGGAATGATAGACTATATATCGCTTCTCTGAAGTAAAGATACTGATGTATTCTCTTAGCCCTTCTATATACAGGATCTCTGAGAATGTGATTTTCACAAGTTTATAATCAGCTTTGACAAATATATGGTCTCGTTCAGCAGTGTTAGATACTTGGCTATCAATATCGTGTTCTGAATTTTCTGAATGCATACCACTCTCTGCCATTTCTATCAATTTTAACTGTTCGGAAGCCTTATTCATCGCCTGGACGAAGCGCTCGAATGATATGGGTTTTAGCAAGTAATCCAACACATCTAATTCATACCCTTCTAATGCATAATCGGCATAGGCAGTGGTCAAAATGGTAAGTGGTGGATGAGAAAGGGTGTTGAGCAGTTCTAACCCTGTAAGATCAGGCATGTGAATATCCAATAGTAATACATCGATGGACTGGTCGGATATTAGTTCTAATGCCTGCATGGAATTTTCACACACATTGATCAACTCCCAATTCGGAAGTTTTGATACGTAGTTTGTCAGCAAAGTTCTCGCCAGGTGCTCATCATCCACAATGATACAGGTGTGTCGTGTCATAAGGTTAAGGATAAATTCACAATAAATTCTTCCGGATTTTTTTGCGTAGTAAAATAGTGCGCTTCTGGATACAATAATGTTAGCCTTTGCTTCATATTCTCCAACCCTATTCCTCCAGTTTTATCTTTTCGTCTGCTGTCTTCATAACTATTCCGAACTTCCAGCCTCAGATGCACTCCACTGATTTCAAGTATAGAATGAATCCATCCACGCTGCGACTGTTCTACATTTCCGTGTTTTATTGCATTCTCAAATAAGGGAATAAATAGCATAGGTGGAATCTTAATCCTATTGGGGTCTCCTATTACCTCAAATACGATTTGCTGAGGGTACTCTGTTTTTAATTGCTGCAACTCGAGATAATTCCTAATATATCCTATCTCATTGACAAGAGGGACCTTTTCAACATTTGAATCATACAACATGTATCTCATCAATCCCGAAAGCTTTAAGATCATATTAGCCGCTTTTTCAGATCCCGTATAAGATAGTGTATATATGTTATTCAATGCATTAAATAAAAAATGCGGATTGATCTGCGTTCTCAAAAATTTTAGTTCTGCTTCCAATTGCTTTTGCTGAAACTGGATACGATCATACCAAATCTGCCACATTCTTAAAGGAGCTGTCATCAGCAACATCATTAACCCTGCTATATAAAAGCCCGGTCTGTATTCTTGATTAGTAATCAGATTATTTGTCTCCAGAAACTGTTGTGTTTTGGGATCAATTTTGGGTATCCACCAGGAGTGATATCCATCCATCATAAGTTCCAGATAATAAATATCCAAGACATTCCTTCCAAAGGATAAAACAACAATCAACATTAATGTCCCCAATAAATAAGGTGCCCATTTCTTTTTCTCCAAATATCGTGGCATAAGATAAAAGAGATGTATATACACCAAAGGCAAATGAAAAACCAATGATCCAAATACCCTTATCCAGGCAAATTTCATCCCGATCCAGATCCCCAAAACATATACCTGAATAATAATATAGCCAACCCAAAAAATAAGGTGCAACAAGACATGGGTCTGCTTGCGAGTAATCCCCTTCATTTCTTTTTATCTTAAGATAGCATATTAGAAATTTTACCTACCCATAGTTCCTATCAATCGGACACATATTTCAATCAACGGCTTGATTTTCACCCTCAAATGAATTTAGAATCTTACATCATAAATTAAATCCATTAATATAAGTTTATCGTACGTTCATTGAAATCATTTGAGCGAATATACAACGCTTAATATTTTTGACTCAATCATTAAACCTAATATTTTCAATTATGCAGAACGCTAGATTATTTGTCTTCTTTTCTATCATGTGTGCCTTGCTCTTTTCATCATGTGACGAAGAAGCCGATAACATGCCCATGTCAGATGAAGTAAATGAAGAAACCGTACAAGACGTACTGTATGCACAAAGTCAGTTCGATGAAACCCTGATAGTTGCTGATGAGGCCTTATCAGAAGAAGATGTTCGTAGCAGATCGAGTAACCTATGTGCAGATGTATCGCTAGACACTACTGATAACACGCTGGTACTTGATTTTGGCGAAGGGTGTACAAGTTCCTGGGGTCGGGAGCGTTCAGGAAAGATCACCATTCAATATGAAAGGATTACACTGTTTCAAGGGATTGCATATAATATGACCTTTGATAACTACGTGTCAAGAGGCGTTACGATCAATGGAACAATCACTGTGGATGGATTTACCCGCGATGATAATGATAATCTATTCTACAAAGTAACGATCACAAATGGAATGCTCGAATTTCCTGATGGAGAAACCATTTCACATTCTTCTACCCGCACATTTACCTGGATAGAAGGGGAAAGTACCAAAGATATTACTGATAATATATTCGAAATCACGGGTTCATTCTCTGGTACTACGTTAGATGGTGTCAATTATAACGTAGCATTGGAAACGCCTCTTATCCTGGATACTGATTGTGTAGAACAAGGATATGCCTATGCATCATCAGGTATTATCATCATAGGACTAAGCACGCTTGTAAATGATATAACCCTGGATTTCGGTGATGGAAGTTGTGATGCAGAAGCAACTTATACATATAGAAACAGGACGCAGACCATAAATTTGAGATAATACTTCTGGCTTCCAGGGAATACATGTAAAGACTTTGTGCAGTTAATTACTTTGTTCATCAAAAGATACAGTAGAGATACTGTATCTTTCTATCATAAAAAACGACAATAATGATCATTGAAGAACTATTCCAAGATCTTTATTTATATCAAAAATGGCTCATTATCTACGGAGTCATGATTATTCGATACCTTATTTTTGCAGGAGGTGCATTTTTGCTTTTCTACATATGGAAAAATCATCCATGGAGGGGTCGAAAAATTCAACCGAAGTTTCCAACAAAGCATCAGTACTACAAGGAAATTGGTTACTCTCTGTCGACGTTTATAATTTTTACCTTTACAGCTCTGGGTATCATTTACTTGAAAAGTCAGGGCCACACTCAAATATATACTTCTATAGAATCTTATGGTTGGGGATATTTTGTTGTTAGTATTTTCCTTATGCTATTGATTCACGACACCTATTTCTACTGGACCCATCGTCTGATGCATCATCCCAAAATATTTCGGCATGTACATCTTGTACATCATCTTTCTAGTAACCCTTCGCCCTGGGCTGCTTTCTCATTCCATCCATTAGAGGCAATCATTGAGGCTGGAATTCTCCCATTGATTGTATTTATTTTGCCATCTCATCCCCTGGCTATCTTTTTATTTTTTATAATTATGATCCTTTTTAACGTATTGGGACATCTTGGATACGAAATATATCCTAAAAGATTTAGTCATCGTTTCTGGATCAAGTTTGTCAATTCATCTACCCATCATAATATGCATCATAAATATTTCAAATATAATTATGGATTGTATTTTAACCTATGGGACCATTGGATCAAAACCAATCATCCGAAGTATCAATCGCAATTTGATGAGACTGTCAAATAGATAGAATCAGATACTACTTTACGACGTTAAAAATTGATCCCCTATAACGATGTTAAACCCTCATTCTTTAGAGCCAAAGCGTGTTTAACAAGCTTACATTGGGAGTGATATAAGGGTTGTAAACTGAATGTGTAAAAGTAGTACTATGTAGAAAACTTCTAGAATTATATATAAATCCTGCTTTTTGCTAACTTACCGCAATGATAGATAGTGCAAGCCTTAAGCAAATTATAGATCAACATTTTAGTAGCCTAGAAATCGCCCAACGCTTACCTAAACGGCTCTACGAACCGATAGACTATATTCTCAAGCTCAAAGCAAAGCGAATGCGGCCCATACTGACACTGTTGGCATATCACGCAGTATCAGAAAAGCCCATCGAACATGCACTAAACCTGGCTGCTGCGGTAGAATTATTTCACAATTTCACACTGATGCACGATGATATCATGGACCGCGCACCTGTGAGAAGAGGAAAACCATCAGTACATAAAGTGTGGGGAGAAGACGTAGCAATACTTTCTGGAGATGCGCTATTCGCTTATTCCATAGGCTTTGTAAGTAAAGACTTTCCTCAAGTTGCGCATAAGCTATGCGATGAATATTCTCGCGTAGCACTCATTGTCTGTGAAGGTCAAATGGAAGATATGGACTTAGCAGAATCGGATGAGGTGAGCATTTCCAGTTATATGGAAATGATCAGAAAAAAAACTGCCACATTGATTGGAGGATGTATGAGTCTGGGAGCTATGGCAGGAATCGCGACAGATCAATTAGTCCATAAGTTTGTCGAATTTGGAGAGACCATGGGACTCGCCTTTCAATTACAAGATGATCTTATGGATGCATTTCCACCGGAAGATTTTGGCAAACAGGTGGGAGGGGATATCTTAGAGAAGAAAAAGACCTACTTATATATTAAGGCACTAGAATTAGCAGATGAGGAGCAAAAGGAAGAACTAACATATTTATACGAAAAAGAAGAAAACCCACATAAAAAGATCAATCAAGTATTGGAATTATTTAGGTTACTTGATATAGAATCTCATACTCAAAATCTTATCCAACAATATTTTGATTCGGCACGTAAAATTGGAAATGAAATTGCCGAAGAAGTAGATTTTGAGCCCATTAGGATATATCTTCAGGAAATAGCCAAAAGACAATTATAGCAATATCGATTAGATGCAAAGATATGGAGGAAATAACGTACATCATTAAACATTCACCTGTTGCAGGTATTATTTTTGTCATTACACTCATTACAAGTATCAAGGCTTTTAATGATCCTTTATTAAAAGCAAATTTTATTTTCAATCCCCATAGGGTAGCTAGAAACAAAGAATACCATCGTTTTCTCACTCATGGGCTGATCCATGCAGATACCATGCACCTTGCATTTAATATGCTTACGTTCTATTTCTTCGCGTTCTTTTTTGAGGAATTAATTGGGCATTGGCAATTTGCAGTATTCTATCTGGCGAGCTTGGTTTTAAGCTCATTGACTACTTTTTTTAAACATCGCGATAACCCAGGGTACAATGCATTAGGCGCTTCTGGGGCAGTAAGTGGCATTGTATTAGGTGTAGTTATGTTTTATCCCGATATCCCACTTAGAATTCTATTCATACCTATTGATATACCAGGGTGGCTACTTGCCATCGCATTTATGGCGTTTAGCCATTATGCTTCACGTCATCGCAACGATAATATAGGCCACGAAGCACATCTCTGGGGGGCCATCTCAGGTATAGTGCTCACTATATTATTGAAACCCATCGTTATTGAGTACTTCAAGGCCTTTCTGGATCGTACGTTTTAAAGGGGAAAATTCAATGACACTTCAAGGGGATTGCGTTTGTTAAACATGAACCTCCAATCGGTTTCTTCTGATTTAAAATCTGAATTCCCATCTGGGATGAAGGTAGTATTAGTATATTCAAATACATTGAAAATAGCCTGCATGTAGATTCCATAACAAATTACGAAAGAAAATCCACTGAATAAATCAGCTCCATAACTGCGTAAATCCGTAGTGCTTTCTTCTGTTGGTGAAGTACTATCTTCAAATTGATATTTGGAGTTTCCAATTCTTAGAGGAACCCTAATGCCTGTTAACAGATCTACATTCGTACCTAACCTTTTGGTTATCATGATACGAGGTGCTATTCCGATCCATTGTTCTGTCTGAGTTGCAAAATCATCTCCACTATTTACGTAATCGTATGATGCTTCAACCCCTCCAATAAGTTGCCCAGAACCATTTTTACAAATAGGGTCACCTATGGGAGCTAGAAATTGTGCTCCTGCACAAATACTGTAACGTCCTCCTTTCTGATACCCAAATCCCACTTTGCCCCCCAGTGTATTTTCATACTCGATACCCGAACCATACATGCCTCCTTCTAAATTTGAAGTGTCTCCAAAGTAAGTTGGATTAACAGATGTTTGATTTCTTCGCGATGTGTTAGTAGGTCTATTGTCATTAGATGAAGCTAAGGGTTGAGAAGGTGCTGTAAATGAACCACAACAAGCCACGTCTGTCAACTTAACGCTAGGTTGTCCAGATCTCTGAAATTGAAGGTTGTTCATCGATCCACCACTGATGTTGCTATACACATCAGCCGTTATTTCAACATTGATTCGCTTGACTTCATCTGCTGATGTACTTGTACATGGACAATTTAAAATAAACGTATGTTGTACTTCCCAAATAATTTGAGGATAATCCATGGACTTAAAATACAACCTACCCGATTCTGTACCTCTACAACCTTCGATATTATCAGAACCATAGAAGATGGTCATATAGTTAAATGATCCGGGGGTTCCTTTTTCTTTTTTTAAGGGTGCAAGTGTTTCATACAATTCCCGGAGTTCGTTTCTTACAGGTTCTGGAAATTCTCCAACATCCTTGCCGGTAAAATTAGATACAAATTCTCCGTAGTTGCTACTTCCCTCAAATGCACTGTAAACAAACACTCCAGGTGCTGACAGGCTTCCGCTAAAGTTTTGGATCTGATTGGATAGAGAGGCAATCTTCTCATCGACTTTTGTCATCATTTCCAAAAATCCAGGATTATTATCTTTGCCTTTTCCAGAGGCATACACTGCAGTTCTGGGCTCATTCTTCATGTTGTCATAATGCAACTGTAGTCGTCTATTTACTTCAGGCATACAAGGTGCATTAGGAGGTATACTGGCTGAGGGTGTCGGAGCAGGCATAGTACTTGACTCAAACTGGTGAACTACTTCTTTGAGTGTGTTAAGGCTTTCTTGAGTAAAGTTTTGTGCCTGGGAAGAAATAACAAATGCTACAGTAAATATGTGAAAGAGCAGGTAATTACGTAATTGATGCTGCATGAGTGGTTTACAATTTTGCAAGAATTTATTAGTTAATCATTGAAGTTCGTTGATAAGTTATATAAAAAGAAAAGTGCATGGAAGATATAGTTTATTTTAATATCATTTTTGTGAGTGAATAGACATAATAAACGACTGAATGGGAAATAACGTATTGTAGAATTTTTTAATTTCAGAAATTAAAAATGGGTGAGATTGCTTTTTAGGCAATTCCACCCATTCTCAGGATACCTTATCTCATGACTATGATCAGATCCGTAGAGATACCCAATTAAAGGGGTTGAGTCTATGTTAAGTGTATGATTTCGAAGTTTCTTGCATCAAAATAGTCATCCAGCCCGTAATCTGTGTTGATAATGATTCCCCCCAATAATACTATATGGTCTGCATGAAATTCCTGTTTAGTTGTCTCCACATATTCATGGATCTTTTTGTCAATCACTTCATACGTAATTTCTGTAATTGTTTTTGCAGGATTATCTGCATTGACAATTTCATCCCTACGGTTGATAAGACTTTCCTCCAACTTCATTTGTTGATAGTCATCATCTCTAAATACGGGCCTGTAATTTGGATCTTCTTGAAATCTAGAAAGAGCCAGCATGAGCGCGCCACATGAATTCCCAGCCTGTTCTTGTCTGGGTCGATACATTTTTCCCAACTGACCATCTAGAGTTATACCGATATGAGGACCATAGAATATAAAAGCGGATCCTTCATCTGGAATATGATGAGCAAATGCTGTCATTCCTGTTTCACCAGCGAAAGGGAGCCCGCCTAATCCTCCCATAATGAAAGGTCCAAACAGTACATTGAAAAACGTTGTGGAAGGAACATTTATATCATCAGAACATACTGAAGTAGCCATTAATGCTTTTGATATATCAATTTGATGCTCATTTTGCATCAATCCCAAATACCTAATCGACGTATCTTTGGCATCCATGGCATTGGGGAAGTACTCTTTTACTTTTTGATCAAATTTACGCTGTAGCATAATTCAAAGAATTTTGGGTGTTGTAGTTTTTATACAGAAACCTAATATAATCGTAGTAGATGTATTATTCAAAATACATCTACTATCAATCTTAAGTGCTTCTTTATCTTAAATTTTGAGCATCCTATCTATGAGATGTTGATTCTTTCAATAAGTACATAGAGCAATTCATTTCATATTAAAAATTATTACTAATCATGACTACCATTCTAAAAATGAAAAAATTTACCCTATAAATTTTAAAATCACACAACTCTCCTAGCAGACTATTACAAACTTTTCTTTGCATTAATTTTTTTTCATAAGTTTATCGTAAATTCCCATTTACTAGAGCTATCCTCAAACTCAATGCTTGCTATGCACCGTTTTTTATGCTATTTCTTATTTTTGGCGGGAGTCAGCACAACCTCTCTTGCACAAAATCAATATGAACAAAGTCCCATTCATCTTCAGAAAACCCAACAAGCAATAAAATTGGATGGTGAATTAGAAGATACTTGGTTTACAGGTAAGAATGCCCAACATTTTTGGCAATATTTTCCTGGAGATAGCACACAAGCCGAGTATCAGACGGAAATATACATGACCTATGATGACAATTTTCTGTATGTAGCTACGAAATGCTATGCTGCGAGTGATAAATATATTACTCCCTCTCTCAGACGTGATTACCGTGCGGGCGGAAATGATAACATCACCCTTCTATTTGATACATTTAATGACGGGATGAATGCCTTTGTATTTGGCGTGAATCCTTATGGCGTTCAACGTGAAGCCCTTATATCAAATGGAGGATCTCAAAGAGGGGATTTTAATACTGCCTGGGATAATAAATGGTATTCTGCAACCAAACGATATAATGGTTATTGGATAGGTGAGTTTGCTATCCCATTTAAGACGCTCCGATATAAAGAAGGGAGTACAAGATGGAGATTTAATTCCTACCGATTTGAAACATCTAAAAATGAACGTTCATCATGGATACGTATTCCCAGAAACCAGATTATTATGAGTCTGGCTTTCATGGGAGAAATGATTTGGGATAAACCGCTCAAAAAGCCTGGTGCCAATGTTTCACTGATTCCCTACATCGCTGCAGGTACAAACCGAGATTTTGAAGAAGGAGAGAATTCGTATAATAGTAATTTCAATATTGGGGGGGACGCCAAAATTGCCATCACACCTGGTCTTAACCTCGATGTGACTGTAAATCCCGATTTCTCCCAGGTAGAGGTCGACGAGCAGATCACTAATCTGGATCGATTTGAACTATTCTTTCCTGAAAGACGACAATTCTTTCTGGAAAATGCTGACCTATTTTCCAGCTTTGGATCTATGAGGCTCAGACCTTTTTTCTCAAGAAGGATAGGTGTAGCTCAGGATACAGCGACTGGTCAGAATATACAAAATCAAATCTATGGTGGATTGAGGTTAAGCGGTAAACTCAACGAAAAACTCCGGGTGGGTTTCCTCAATATGCAAACTGCCAAAGATGAATACAATGACCTTCCAAGTTTTAACTACTCTGTAGCAGCGCTTCAACATCGCGTATTCAGTCGTTCGAATATTGGATTCATCTTTGTCAACAAACAGAAGCTCACGGATAACAGTAATGAGTTTTCCTTGAGTAGTGCAAATTACAACCGATTATTTGGTGTAGATTATAACTTAGCCTCTGCCGATAATCAATGGACAGGCAAAATATTCTACCATCAGGCCATTACCCCCGAACACACTGATAAATCCTTTGCACACGGTGCCAGATTAACCCATATGCATCCCAGATATCAATTTGAATGGGTACATGAATACGTAGGGGAAGGGTATGATGCGCAAGTGGGGTTCGTCCCAAGGAATGATTACTTTCGCATTACTCCTTTAGCTCAGTTGATTTTCTATGGAAAAGCTGGAAGTTTACTCAATCAACATGGGCCTGGAGTTTCTTATGATGTATTCTGGGGAAGAGACTTGGGGAAAACAGACCACTTGATAGAGGCTTTTTATGAAATGCAACTCAGGGATAATTCTACTATTACGCTATCACTTCAAAATCAGTATACCCTATTATTTAGTGACTTTGACCCTACCCGCACTGATGCTACACCTTTACCTGAAGGTACAGACTATACTTATACAAATTTTGCGGCTGAGATCCGTACAGACCAGACAAAAATTATTTCCGCACAACTTGAGCCCTATTTAGGGCAGTTTTTCAATGGTACTCGCTATGGCGTCGATGGCACTATCACATTGAGACTCCAACCCTATAGTCTCATCGCATTAAATGTTAGTGCAAATCGCGTCAGTCTTCCCAAACCCTATGCAACGGCATCATTGTTTTTGATTGGCCCTCGGATCGATCTGACATTTACAAGAAATGTATTCTTAACTACCTTCCTTCAGTACAATAATCAATTAGACAATCTCAACATCAATGCACGTTTCCAATGGAGATTTCAACCTGCATCCGATTTCTTTTTGGTATTCACCGACAATTACATGACGAATGACTTCAGCGTCCGCAATCGCGCACTCATAGCTAAATTGACATATTGGTTTAACATATGAGGGTATTTACCAACAGGGGTAGACTTAAAGTCTACTTCTGTTAAATTTACCCTACTTTTGTTGCATAGAATCCCCTACCAGAAATAAATAACGATCAAGGCTGTTAGCACCAGGAGAATAACTGATAGAATGCGGAAGTTTTTATACCAGGGTAATCCTTCCATTTCCTTGGTTTCTTCGTCAAAAAATTTACGCGTCCAGGTTAACGCAACCACTTTCTCTGGATTGGGAGGAGCTGTAGCCAGGCTAACGATAACGAGTACAATCATACACACCAGCATCAACATAGGCGCAAGATGAAGAAAATGTATTCCATTAAAGAAAGCAAAGATCTCGGGAACCTGATCTGCAGGATATTGATCGGCTACTACTCTTCCTGTCATTAAAAATGCTCCAATGACAAACCCTACCATCAGGGAAACAAAAGCTCCATGCCTATTTGCCCTTTTCCAAAATAACCCCAAGATAAACGCTGCTACAATAGGCGGTGCAATAAACGTGAGGATCAGTTGAAGATATTGAAACAAGGAGCGAAACTTTTCAATTTGGGGAGCCCACAATGCGGCTAATATGACTAACAGAATGGTCGCTATTTGCCCTACCCTTACGAGCTGCTTACTGGTGAGATTAGGATTAATTTTATTGACAAAATCCATAGTGATTAAGGTTGAAGCAGAATTCAATGTTGCACTGATACTGGAAGACATTGCAGCTAGCAATCCAGCGATTACAAGCCCAAGTATTCCATTGGGTAGCAACTGGAACAATAAGACAGGATAGCTCATGTTAGGGCATTCGCTCAGATTCTGGCAAATCACCCCATCAGCGATCTCATAATTTAAAGAAGAGATGTCCAGATCATTAAACAAAATAATGGCGATCAATCCAGGTATAACCATAATAAAAATTACAGGAAGCTTAAGCAATCCCGCAAACAATGCTCCCCAGCGTCCGTGGTTGAGATCTTTTGCACTTAACACACGTTGTACCATAAATTGGTTATTCGCCCAAAAATAGAATCCCAACAATGGCACGCCAAATAATAAACCTGTCCACGGCATTGCTTCATCATCCAACGGTCTGACCAGGCTCATCATTTCATCAGGTGGAGCAGGTGCTTTGCCCAATTCATACATTTCCTGTAGTCCTGTCATCATTCCTCCCCATCCTCCAACTTGCGCAAAACAAAAATATGTCAAAATTATAGAGCCAAAGATGAGTAATACCGCTTGTATTACTTCGGTATGTACGACGGAAGATAATCCGCCAGGTATAGTATATGCAGCAGCAAGGAATGCTAAAATGATTATTAATACTGCCGAATCTACTCCGGGGAATAGAATTTTTAGAATGAGATTACCCGCATATAAGCCTGCGGCAGTATCGATGATCACATTGCCAACGATGGTCATGAATGAGAAGTAATATCTCGAGCGAGAATCAAATCTCCGTTCCAGAAATTCTGGCATGGTATATACCCGTGATTTTAAATAGAAGGGCATAAAGAATATACCAAAAATTACTAAGACCACAGCCGCCATCCACTCGTAGTTGTATACAGATATACTTCCGCTATATGCATCTCCAGAGAGACCGATCAACGTAGTACTGGAAATATTTGCTGCAAACAGAGAAATCCCCACAATAGGCCAAACCATATCTCTTCCTGCGAGAAAATACTCTTCTGAGCTTTTTCGTTTGGCTTTGCTCAGTCCATAGCCAATAATGATCACGGCATAAGCAATCATGATGCCTATGTCCCAATAGTTCAATGAGAAATTATCCATTTTGTAGTAGTCCTAGTTTGGTAAATCTTACTTAATCTTGGCATTTTTCATGTAAAAAAAAAGCGAATTACAGACATTCCCAACCGAAAACGATTTCGGTAAGGATTTCGTTTGGTATGAAATTTAATACTACCGCTGTATATTTTTACTTTTCATTAGGGGTATAACCAATTAATATAATATGCTACACATTTAGCTTTACTTTGAAACCACAAAATGTTCTCATACATCCTTACAGTAATGAAGATATTTTATATCTCGGCTTTCAAGATGAGAGACGCAATACCCAGTTCATACTAATCAGAGACTGGATAAATTGATTATATTGAGTGTCTAAACCCTTGGCAATGAGCAATGAACCTATTCAGCGCTTTACGATGCGCTATATCTATCAATCGCTATTAAACATTTTTAACCTTGAAAAAGGGCTATTTCATACGATATATCACCTTGCTGTCGCTCCAGGAAAATCGCTGAGAAACTATCTGTTTCATGAGCGCGATCATTTCATGAAACCGTTCAGCTTTTTAATATTCAGCATCACTTTAGCCGTCATCGCTCTCATCAATTTTCAATTCGGATCGAAAGAAGAAGTCATTCAACAGTTTGAAATTCAAAATCAAGAGTTAATAGAGCCTAAAAATAGTGAAGAAAATACGCCTGAAGAGTCCCGTGACGGACAAGAAGCATTTACTTTATATATGGATAATGTTTTTGAGATATATACCAAATATCTCAATGTGTTTTTCATAGTACTTATACCTATCGGAAGTATATTCTCACATCTCTTCTACAAAAAAGACCAATTCTATTATGCAGAACACATGATAGTGAATTCCTATATCATGGGGATACAAAATATTCTGTATATACTCACCCTTCCTTTTATGTTCCTTATGAATCAAACATGGTATGTAATTGTGTATGTTTGTTTCAGCTTTGGCTATCAGATTTATGCCTATGCAAAGACATTTTCCTATCGTACATTCCCAGCTATCGTAAGAGGAATCTTGAGTGTAACATTGAGCTATCTGTTATTCTTTATATTGATACTCATGATCTTCGTTGCTATCTACATATATGTCGATGTTATCCTGTTAAAGGATACAGGCAATTGATTCTTCTTTGCAAAGAATTCAAGTTTTTTCTCTTACAACGATGATTTAATTCCTCTACCTTCGAAACATCTAGGGACATTTAGCTTGTTCCCTAAGGTATTACTGTTACTATAAGTAATATTAGATGTATACAACTAATTTTGTATCAATCAGTTTTCAACGTATGAAGATATCACCCACCATTAAATTTGTATTATTAGCAGCCAGTAGTTTGACGGCCCTTGCAGGGGCAATTATGTCCCCTACCCTCCCTTCGATCAAAGAAGCATTTATAGATTTTCCATTAATAGATGTTTTGTCTCGTCTTGTATTGACGCTACCAGCTTTATTTATTGGATTTGTAGGTCCTTTAGCTGGTTGGATTGTTGACAAAATAGGACGAAAAAAGCTATTGATTACATCGCTACTATTATATGGCATAGGAGGAACTTCAGGTTTTTATCTGGATCATATTTATTTGATACTTGCAGGGAGGGCATTACTGGGAATATCAGTAGCGGGTATTCTGACTACTACTACTACACTAATAGGAGACTATTTTGAAGGAAAACAACGAAATAATTTTTTGGGGCTTCAAGCCTCTGTGATGGCTTTGGGAGGAGCGGTGTACGTAGCGTTAGGCGGATTTCTGACAGACATTAGCTGGAGATATCCATTTTTGATCTACAGCGTCGCATGGATATTAATACCCATTACGTATGTGGTACTTTATGAGCCCAAATATGAAGAAGACTCTTACTCTCAAGCTTCCCCACAAGATGTACAAGGAAATGGCATGCGCTACTTCATCTATTTTATGGCATTCATGGGGATGGTAATATTCTACATGATCCCTGTTCAAATTCCATTCCTAATGCGTGAATTGTCGGGAATTACCAATACCATGGTGGGATTAGCTATCTCAGCGT
>CAZZEC010000081.1:0-26138 GCA_964652565.1 uncultured Bacteroidia bacterium | reverse complement strand
TTATAGATCCATTATCACAAATGTTGAAAACTAATTGTTAGTTATCATCTATTAACTAATAATTATCTCGACGGGGAATTTTATTTCTATACCTAAAGTAGTTGAAGGACTGCTAACTTAATTGAGCTCAATTTGAGCTGCACCTCCGATTTCCATATTTCTCCTATCTTGAATATAACCAACTAATACCCATTCTGAAATAGGTACATCTTTGGGTAATTTCAAGACTACATTTGCAGAAGAAGAATTGATATCAGTGCTTACAAAATTTCGAACCACATGATGATGATTCAACAGTCTTCCCCTATTTTCTCCTCTCATTACCTGATCTGAGACCTGTTTTTGTGCAAGCGCTAGATTGAGAAGAGCATGTTGTGGCGCATTTGTGGTATAATCTACAGCCAGGTTTTTTCCATCCTCGGTCAGTTGGCCTTCTAAATACAAATGGAATCTAGCAGGATTTTTCAATTCCTGACGTAAGATATTATTAGCTTCTTCAAATCTTGATCCCACAAAGGCGTGTTTTCCATTAATAATCATCTGCGGAGTATATACAGTAGTATTCAATTCTTTATCGTACAGACGCTGTCTTTGAGAAAATTTCTCATTGCTATAAGGGTCTTTCCAACCGAGATAATTCCAATAATCCACATGAAAAGAAAGCGCAAAAATAGGAACTTCCTCTTCTTCTGCACGCTTAATGATACCACTTAATACGCGATCAGCAGGAGGACAACTCGAACATCCCTGAGACGTAAACAATTCTACCACTGCAAAGGAAGAATCAGTTGAAGAGTATAAGATTGGCTCAACAGTTCCCTGACTAGTTGCTCTTTCATAACTTACCAGATAAAATATACCTAAAATCATTAATGCTGGTATAAACAATATTATCTTCTTCATATTTTTTCTTTTAGAAACGATAAAATCTCATGAGTGTGTCGTTGACTTCATGGATATGTCAAAGCCAAGACATGTAATCTGTCTTGGCTTTGACATCTATCGTGTTATCTTATAGACTTATCAAAATATTGTGAAATAAGCCTTAACAATATTAATTTGAATTACAAAAATTACCCATCATTATGAATGATCAAACATACGATACGCTAGTAGAAGCCATAGAGGGACTCAAATCAAAGGGCTACACATATGACTTTAATCTAAAGTCCAATCGAATAGAATGTGTAAATCCTTATTCTGAGTATTTACCTGATGCTTTTGTCATTGATCAGGTGTATCGTTTCGAAGGCATGACCAATCCAGATGACAGTTCTGTCCTGTATGCACTTTCTACTTCTGATGGTAAAAAGGGGTTGATGGTAGATGCGTATGGTGCTTATGCAGAAGCACTTGACCAGGAAATGATAAAAAAATTAAAATTTGAGTAGCGTATAAGAGTGTCAAAACCAATATTTGTCTGGTTATTTCTATATCCATTGAATCTAATAATAATTTACCGGACATTATGCTACAACGATACGACTCACGAAATGATGCCATACAAGTCTTTGTCAAAGATAGATTGTATCCAAGACATGAAGCTAAAGTCTCAGTTTTCGATAGCACCGTGCAGGGAGGAGATGCCGTTTGGGAAGGCTTGCGCGTATATGAACATAAAATTTTTTGTCTGGAACAACACCTCAGAAGATTAAGAGAATCAGCAAAGGCCCTGGCATTTGAAGATATTCCCGATCAGGAATTTGTTCGCAATGCAATCTTTCAGACCCTGGAAGCCAATAACATGCGTAATGATACGCATATCAGGCTCACCCTTTCTCGTGGTGAGAAGATTACTTCAGGGATGGACCCCCGACTTAATCAGGCAGGAGCCTGTTTGATTGTACTCGCTGAGTGGAAACCGCCTGTCTACGATAATCAACGGGGTATCAAATTAATTACTTCGCACATTCGCAGAAATTCACCTGAACATCTGGATTCTAAAATTCACCATAATAACCTGCTCAACAATATCTTGGCCAAAATTGAAGCTAATTACTGTGGCGCAGATGACGCAATCATGCTGGATACATATGGATTTGTTTCTGAAACCAATGCTACTAACGTATTTATGACCAGAGATCGTAAATTATATACTCCTCATGCACATGCCTGCCTCCCAGGTATTACCAGAGGAATAGTGTTAGAAATAGCAAATTCACTGGGAATAGTATTTCATGAAAAGAACCTCTCTATTACTGAATTTTACAATGCCGATGAGGTATTTGTTACAGGAACAATGGGAGAATTAACCCCTGTGAGGGAAATTGATGGTCGACGTATAGAAAATTCCTCTCAAAGTACTATCTTGAAAACCGTACAAGAAGAATTTTATAAAAGAGCGAGTGCAGAAGGCGAACTGTTACCATTTTAATATACTTTTTACTCAAGAATCCCAATGAAAAGCCAGCAAACATCTACGACTTTTATCCAGGAAGTTGAACAAGCTACAGAATTAATGGTCAAAGCTTATGAGTCTCAAAAACCAGAAGAAAAAGCAGAAGCTGCCAAGACCCGAAGTCTCACCCCTACTGTAAGATCTGCTGCGAAAGAAGTGGATCATCTCATGAAACTGAGTGCTGAGTTCATCTCAGAAATGCTGGATATACCCATAGAGTTAATTGTCAATCAATCTTCTTCAGGTAGTGGTTTCATCGGATTTCTGAATAAGATAAATCGCGCTTTACGAGAGCGAAAGTACAAGCGCAAAATTAAAAAGGATCCTCTTAGTACCCGAATTGTCTCAGAAGGTGATTCTTGGTTTCAATATCCTATTTATATCAAGGATATTATTGACTGGTTAATTAAAGAAGATTCTTTTGCCATAAACAGCCTGGGTGCAGGAGGAGACTGGCTTTATAATATTCTCACACAAAGGGAGTATTTTAAGGCATTGGAAACTTCTGGCAATCCTAAATTTTTGTTAATTAGTGGAGGCGGTAATGACCTGTTACAAAGTGGTCGCATTGCACATTTATTGAACCCTTATTCCCGCCAGGCAGAAGTAAATCCTTTGCTTTATCTTAATGACGATTTCTTTAGCCTAATCAAGTTATTAAGATTTTTGTACACTCACCTTTTCATGGAACTAGATGCTCTATATCCTAACCTCAAAATCATTTCTCACGGATATGACTATGCATTTCCTTCTGATAAGATAGGATTTCACCCCATTGAGGCTATTCTTAGGCTAATCACTGGAAATGGTCAATGGCTAAAACGTCCTATGGAAAGTGTAGGTATAAAAAACTCTGAAACACAGCACCAAATCGTAAAACATCTCATAGATAATTTCAATCAAATGCATAGCGAAGTAGCTGCAACCTTTAAAAATGTCTATTACATCAACTTGAGGGGCTTTGCGCATGAAAGGGACTACTGGCACGATGAAATCCATCCAGACTCGCAGCGTTTCAGACAAATGGCACGTGCTTATCAAGCAAAAATTAAAGCATTGACAGATTGGGGAGATTGATTTTTACTTACAATAGAGTGGATATATGCAACCTATTTTCGGGAGAATAGATATGATACATCTATGGGAAAATTAATTGAATGTGAGTTTTAACAATTGGTGTACTGGACAGATCTTCTGTCCAAACATTAAGGTGTGGTATAACAAATCCTAAGACAAGGGAAAATCTTTGGGAACTCTTCCATTTCCTCCACACCACTCACACTTCTCACGATTGCGAGTGTTTTGCCACCACCCTTTTCCTTCACATCTTGGGCATTCTTTATAATCAGAAAATGGGTTAGATTTTCCTGCAAAAGGATTTGTTAGTGGGATGGTTTTACCTGCGATTACACGATAGATAAGGTAAAACATAAGTAGTGCAATCGCAATTTGAATAATAAATGTCATCGATAAATGATATGATTAAGATTGTTTATGCAAACGGAACTAATTTAAATATACGAAAAGTTAGTTTCAAGGTTAAAGAAATCATAGGCAACAACCACTCTATTGATTGTAGCCCTTTACTATTTTTATCATATTACTTTCATAATACTACTTTCACACGTTAGGGTTACAACCTTTCTATAACTCTCGATATATGCTTGTTAATCAAGACATAGTTTCAAAGAATGAGTTATTAACATCATTATATGGAGTTCAAGTTTTAAAAATATATAGTAGTAATAAGTACTTCGACAATAACAGACAACCCATGCTATGTCAGTTCAGAGTTAACGTGTATGCATAGACACACTCCCTGGTGTAATTTTTTTCAACAGATCGATTTATTTAATTAAAAATTCCTTTAGCTTTATTCCCACAATCCAGAAAAAACAATTACATGACACAGAAAATCAGATGGGGAATTATTGGTGTAGGAGATGTTACAGAAGTAAAAAGTGGACCTGCGCTTCAAAAAGCCGAAGGTTCCGAACTCGTAGCAGTAATGCGTAGGAACGCAGAAAAAGCTGCCGATTATGCCCAAAGGCACCGAGTATCGAAATGGTATTCAGATGCTGATGAATTGATCAATGATGAGGAAGTTGATGCAGTATACATCGCTACCCCCCCAGATAGCCATAAATTGTATACACTTAAAGTAGCCAAAGCGGGTAAACCGGTATTTGTCGAAAAACCCATGGCACTGACAGAAGCAGATTGCCAGGAAATGATCGACGCCTGTTCCTCTCAACATGTCCCATTATTTGTCGCATACTATCGACGTAAGCTACCGAGATTCGAAAAAATGCGTGACCTGATCCTTTCCGGTGAAATAGGCGAACCGCGGGCAGTAGCTATCAGACATTTCCTACCTCAAGGCAAACTTCCTGCACAATCGTGGAAAGTAGATCCAACTGTAAATGGAGGAGGTTATTTTGTAGATATGCAAGCACATGCCCTGGATTGGCTAGACTATACATTTGGTCCTATACTTCACGTATCTGGTTATGCAACTAATCAGGCTGGAGCTTATCAGGCAGAGGATGCAGTAACACTTTCCTTGATGTGGGAAAATGGCCTCATAGGAACGGGAATATATGCCTATTCAACAGATCACACCGAAGAGTTGGTAACCGTATATGGTAATAAAGGAGAAGTATCTATGGGATTCTTTCGAGGTAGTCCTGTAATACTGAGAAAAAACGGCGAGGAGCACATATTTGAACTACCTGATCCACCGCATGTACATCAACCTCTTGTGCAAACGATTGTAGATGAATTAACTGGAAAAGGTAAGTCCCCCAGTACAGGGATCTCTGCTCTACGTACAACGAGGGTCATCAATAAAGTATTGGCCGGTGGTGCATCAAGTACATTTGATTGAACTGAATACCATATCAATCAGAAAATCAGTTACTTCTTCCATACTTCCTTTGCTGACTTCAGTCAGTGATGGAAGATGTTCTGAAAAGTATTTTTGATTGTGTGAACTCTCAACTGCTGTAGATATTAATGCTGTAGCATAGATGTAGTTAGGGTTGATTTCGTGTATAATTTTGGCAACCTGTCTACAAAATCTTTTGTAGCTCAAAAAGTATCCTTCTTTATTATCTTGATCTACTTCTTTGGTCAAATATGCCTTTGGAGACTCTGCAACGACAATACGATATAGTGCCTGTATATCTACTCCTGTAAAATCAGGGATCGATTGTTCAGTATGAGAGAAAATTTTTATTGCGATTCTTAGTCTTTCGTTAGGGTCTTCCACATTATAGGTTCCAAATGACAGCCGGTGGTCCAGCCAATTCCAATACCAAGAAAGTAAATAAATTAGCAGCTTGTGTTTGTTCTCAAAATACCTATAAATAGAAGCTTCGGTAGACTTTATATGATCCGCCAGTTTTTTAAAGGTAAAGTGTTCAAACCCCATTTCATCAATGAGAGAGATACCATAAGAGACTATCTTTCGTCCTAATTCTGAACTTTCGGGATCTTTTAAATAGATTTTCTCGCTAACCTTAATTTGTATGTTCACGCCATTAATAGTTAAAGAATTGTGGTAGAATTGTAGTTTTTGATATTAGACTTTGAAGCAAAATGCTTGCCTAAGATAAGTACATAGAATAGCTATATGTATACACCTGCAACAGACAAATTTGTTCATAATAGCAATGCAAATATACGGATTTATACTACCATCAAAGAGTATATATTATATAAAGTTAATAACTAATTTAAGTGATTACTGAAGATACTTACTTGCATCTTAAACAGTAAGTATGCATTAAATCCTACCTATACTTTTAATGATAAGTGAGTGGACAATATTATTTAACACTTTCATATAAAAATTTGGATATACGCGACCGGATAGAACACATTGAATAATGGTATTTTTAAATATGTCTCATCGCTTGCATACATCCTTGTATGTTTACTTACTCCGGAGGAGTTTCATGTTAATAGACATATGTGTCAACCTCTAACTCGGGTTTTTTGCATGAACGCTCAACCATTATTTAAGATAGTCACTTCAAATCAAAATCTATAATAACGTTTTTGACCACAGATATCTTATACTGCATAACCATAAACTGCTCTCACCTTATGTAATTAAAAAAATGAAATTAATTTGGTAATAAATTTTATATTTTGAAATTTTGTGCAGATGTTGAATATTACAGCCAGATTTGAAACTCATAATTAATTTAATCATGAAGTCGCGTGTATTTTTCGCACTTGCTATGTTAACCTTGCTGGTAATATCTGCTTGTGAAGAAGAGGATATCTTTGAACCAGTCCAAAAAGATCGGACCTATTTGCATTTTCTTAATGCCTATCCAGGTATTAATTCTGTGAAAGTCTCATTTGAAAGTAGCACAGGAGAACAGAATGTAGCCAATAGTGTAAGATTTCTTCGCTCTTGGCCCAATAGTGGATACGCTTCCCTGCTCACTGCGCTTGATACGCTAAATGGTCAAGGGCAAGTAAATATGAAAATCTACGATGTTGCAACCCGGGAGGAAATTGTCCCCTCTATTTACAACAATCTTAGAGGCTCAGAAAGATATACATTTATTTTGGTAGACAGCTTTAGCAAACCCATAGTCGTAAGAGCTATTGATAATGTTGAAGCGGAAACTCCTGCTGCATATGTAAGGATGATGAATGTTAATCGATTTATTCAATCTGCGAGTCTCGAAACTAAGGATGGACAGGGCATCGTGAGAAGCTTAAATTTTCTCAACTACTCAGGATATCAGAACATGGATCCAGGTTCTTATACTTTTTACTTTGTAGATGATCGCACAGGGCAGAGACTGGATTCAATCCCAAAGGTGAATTTGAAATTCAATCAAACATACAGCTTTTACTTAACACATGATCAAGAGGGCGCTCCCGTTGGTGGTCTTAAGATCATGGAATCAACAGTAAGACCTTAAGGCATATAGCAGCTATTTCTTAGTGCTACTCCATCCATTTCACGAATGATCATTGTTATCTTAAATTAAGATCCAAACAAACTCAACATTCGTGATTGGAGTAGTGAAATAGCTGCTTCTTTTTTCTACGCTAAGTAAAACACGCTGCCGCGTGTTTCTACGATATCACCTATATCTGCTACGAATTTCTACGACGTCATCTGCATAACAAGCTCATGGAGCACGCTGCCGCGTGTTTCTACTCATATAATTTCGTGTGAAGCGCCTTGAGGGCTTCTAAACTGTACTTAATCACTTTTCGATCATAAGTCATGAAGCCATTGACTTCAGATTCTACGTCAGTAGTTTGGGTATATACTGCCGCCGATAACCCTTTTTCTTTTAATGGATAAAGCGCCTTGAGCTGTTCAGAGTAAGCATTATACAAGTCCTCATTAGTCCGGGAAGTCTTAAAGTGGGTGGGTGCCTTGGTAAAATCATTGATCCATAAATGATCCTCAACAGGAAGTGCCTGGCCGCCGAACTCCCCCAAAACTACTGCTCGATTGGGTTCGGGTTCAGGCATCGCAGGTCCAGGGTACCGATGCATGTCATGGACATCTCCCACCTGTTTATCCGTCCAACCACTCGTATTATTGACCAATCGGGTAGGGTCATATTGCTGTGTCCATTTGGTTATGGCTTCTGTCTCAAATTGCCCCCAGCCTTCATTAAAAGGAACCCACATGACAATACTAGGATGATTGTAAAAGGCATCTATCATTGCCTTATATTCCGTACGGTATATATTTTTAGATTCAGGAGTACGATTGGGAAATTTACCAGGCATCATATCTCCGCTAGGCATATCCTGCCACACTAATACCCCCAGTACATCGCACCAGTAATAAAACCGCTGGGGTTCTACTTTCACGTGCTTCCTCAACATATTAAATCCCAAATCCTTTGTTACCTGCACATCATACTTCAATGCATCATCCGTAGGTGCAGTATACAGTCCGTCAGGCCACCATCCCTGGTCTAAAGGGCCTAAATGAAATAAGGGTTTGTCATTAAGCATAAGACGATTAAATCCGTCATCTGCTTTCTCCATAGTTATTTTTCTCATTCCAAAATAACTGGAGACCTCATCTATCATTTGGTTAGACTCATCCAGCACGCTCACCTTCAAATCATATAAAAAGGGTTGATCAGGTGACCATAGCTGAGGATTTTCCAAATAAACATAAAATATTTGCTTGGGAATTCCCGTTGAAGTACCTACCACTTCACCTTCAGTCAATGCCTCTACCAGCAGCGCGTGGTCATCTTTCAAATTTTCTACCTCTATTTCTATTTTTACTCTGCTTTCATCTACATCAGGAGTAATTTTAAGTGCTGAAATGTGGGTAACAGGGACTACTTCCAACCATACACTTTGCCAAATGCCTGTAACAGCTGTATACCAAATACTTCTAGGTTGAGCGCTCTGTTTCCCGACAGGCTGTTTACCTAAATCAGTAGGATCCCATGCAGTCACTACAATAGTGTTGGTTCCTGGTTCTACCTGATCGGTAATATCAAAAGAAAAGGGATCATATCCTCCCTGATGATTTCCTACATAATGATCATTAACAAAAACATGCGATTCCCAGTCTACTGCTCCAAAGTGGAGAAGTACTCTTTCCTCTTCAGATACATCAAGTTCTATATCTTTCTTATACCAAACTCTCTGAAAGGGTCCCACTGTCTCTTTAATCCCAGACAGCGCGGACTCTACCGGATAGGGAACGAGTATTTGTTGATTAAACTCTTCGGGAGTTCTACTTTTACCTGTCATAGCAAAATCCCATAATCCATTTAAACTTTGCCAGTTATCTCTTACCATCATAGGGCGTGGATATTCAGGCAAAGCATTATCAGGACCTACTTCAGAAGCCCATCGAGTCATGATATGTCCTTCTACAGGTTGATAGGAATCTTGAGCATTTGCAGAAATCGTTAGGATAATGCCCAACAGGTAACGAAAAGTGTGTAGTAGTCTATTCATATTGAGATTAATAGATTATTATGAATGTTAAAAAAAATCTATCAGTTTTCAATGATCTGGTTGAAAAACCTTAGGTTATAGTTACAAAATTTCAAGCTGATTTCTATCATGAACATTCTGGATAAATGAAAGCAAGCACCTTATATTGCAAAAAAAGAATCCATCAATCTCACTATTATGAAAGCTAAATCCGTATTTCTCGCAGACATTACCAACCGAGAGCTAAACCTATTTCTGAGGGAACACCACACCATTTATATACCTGTTGGTGCAACTGAGCAACATGGCCCCCATTCTCCAGTAAGTACAGATGTGCTGATACCGCAGGAAATTGCACGTAGAGTTGCTGAAAAACAAAGAAATGCACTGGTTGCTCCAGCACTTCCATATACCTTGTCATATCCCCATCGAGGTTTTACCTGCGAATTTAGTCTGAGTATCGAAACATTTATGGCTACCATCAAGGATTTAGCCCTTTCCTTTGCAAAGGCAGGTTTTAAACGTATTGTATTTCTCAATGGACACTATGATAACACGTATGCCATTGCATATGCATGTGCACAGGCAGCGGAACAGATGCCCGAAGGTGCCAAAGCCTTTCCCTTTAATTATTGGGATGGCATACCTGCTGAAAAATGGGCCGAAGCCACAGAGTCTGGTCTCGGACTCCATGCGGGAAAAGGAGAAGTATCAATGATCCTTGCGATACAACCCGATCTCATCGATCAGGAATTTCTCAATACAGAGCACCCCTCTTTTCCAGAGACTAAAACCCATTCGCCAGCCCTGCATACTGCCTTTTTCTTTTCTTCACCGGGAAGTGTATATGCAATGACTCAATCTGGTACATGGGGAGATCCCACGCAAGCGACTGCCGAAAAAGGGGAGGAATATCTGGAATGGGGCGTTCAGTCAGTGATAGACTTGATGGATGATATAGAAAAGACTTTTCAGGAACTTCCCGTGAGGTGAGAGAACGGTCATTGGAACAATTATTGGATTGCCGTATTGTTAAATTGTGATATTGTAGAATTACTAAACTGATTTTCGTGGTCTGTCGTCCATCGTCTGTGGTCTAGCTATCATCTGTAGTCTTAGCGTGCCATAGGACAGAATGGGCTTCCACCAATTCCTACGGGGGTCTTTTCCGTCGTCTAAAAATCATAACACGCATGAATAAAACAAATCGTGAACTAGTAAACATCTTTCAAAGAATCGCTGAGGTGTATGAACTCAAGGGGGATAAAAATGCGTTTCGTATTCGAGCCTATGAGAATGCAGCACGTGTATTAGATAATATGGCTGAGGATGTCAAAGATATCAAAGAACGAGGGGAAAAGCTGGAGGATATACAAGGGATAGGAGCAAGTATTGCTAAAAAAATACACGAATATCTGGATACGGGAAAAATTAAGAAGTATGAAGAGCTGAAAGATGAAATCCCCGAAGATTTCTTCACCTTATTAAAAGTAGAAGGGTTAGGCCCGAAAAAGCTACAAAGATTAATGAAAGAGCTGGATATTCGATCTAAAAACGAATTGATCAAAGCTCTGGAAAATGGAAGCGTATCAAAACTTGAAGGGTTCGGGAAAAAATCTGTAGAAAACATCCTTGCCGGGATTAATCGATTGGAACATGCAGGAGATAGAGTGCTGCTTCAAGAGGCGGTAGACATTTCTGAAGAAATAAAACGAACATTATTGAGTTGTTGTAACCCTACTCAAATTGAGATTGCGGGAAGTATTCGGCGACGACGTTCTACTGTGGGTGATATCGATGTATTGGTAACTGCTGAGGACAAAGACCGTGATAAGATCATGGATTGCTTTACATCCATGGATATTATAGATCATGTCATTGCTAAAGGTTCCAAGAAATCTTCCATACAAGTCACCCTATCAAACCGAAATGTAGATCTCCGGATCTTTCAGGAAGAAGAGTTTGGCGCTGCCATGTTGTATTTCACGGGCTCTCAAGCCCATAATGTACGCTTGCGCAAATTGGCTCAGGATCGGAATTGGAAGGTGAATGAATACGGACTCTATGATGGCGAAACCAGAATTGCAGGTGAAACAGAGGAAGAAGTATATCAACAATTGGGGTTGACTTGGATTCCCCCAGAACTCAGAGAGGATCAAGGAGAAATTGAATGGGCACAGAATGAGACCATAGATTCTTTGATTCAATTCAGCGATATCAAGGGAGACCTCCACCTGCATTCCAATTGGTCTGACGGAAGAAATACCATTCAGGAAATTGCTGAATACGTCAGAGATAACTATAACTATGCATATCTGGTACTTACTGACCATAGCAAATCGCAGGCTCAAGCAAATGGTCTTAATGAGGACAGAGTGAGAGAACAATGGGAAGAAATTGAACTGGCTAATCGATCTATTGGGGAGACATTTATCAGAAAAGGGATTGAAGTGGATATTATGCCCGATGGAAGTCTGGATTTAAGCGATGATCTATTGCGGGAATTAGACTGGGTAGTAGCTTCCATTCATAGCCGATTTAAGCAAGACAATACCGAAAGACTTTTAGCTGCAATGGATAACCCTTATGTAAATGCCATTGGCCATCCTTCTGGTAGACTGCTTAATAAACGCGACTCCTATGATCTGGATATGGACCGAATCATCGCACATGCAGTAGAGACTGATACTGCATTGGAAATCAATGTCTCTCCATCACGGATGGATCTGGATGCAAAATGGGTGAAAGTTGCTCAGGAAAGAGGAGTACAATTCATTATTTCTACAGATAGTCATGCCCTCAGCCAGTTTCAATTTATGAAGTTGGGCACAGGATATGCTCGTAGAGGTTGGTGTAAAAAAGATCAGGTGTTAAATGCCCAAGGCTGGGAGGCTATTCAAGCCTTTGTTGAGCAAAAGCGAAAGGGTAACTCGTAATTTGTGACGTTCATTTTGCCCATTTAATCTACCATTTTATCGAAAAGTAGTGAAAAGAATGAGTTATTATCTGATTCTTTTCGTAGAGACATATAAAGATATACTATGGTTAATACTACTTCACGTACCGTTTCAGATATTAAGGTATTTGTTCCTGCCAAAGACTTTCAACAGTCCCTGAAATTTTATGAAGCACTAGGCTGGAAGATCAACTGGACTCACAAAGAAGACCTGGCAGAAATGGAAATTGGAGGAAATCGATTTTTTCTTCAGAATTATTACCAGAAGGATTGGGCCTATAACTTTATGCTGTACATCAATATCAATGATGCCCAGGCGTGGTATGAACATGCCAAATCTGTTATCGAACAGGGTGACTTTGGCGAAGCCAAAATCAAAGCACCTGAGCTACAGGCACATGGAGACATTGTTACCTATGTATGGGATCCAGGAGGAGCTTTATTGCATTTTGCGCAGCAGGTGAAGGGGTAGGAAGACGATAGTTAGACCACAGACGAAGGACGACAGGCCACAGAAATCAGTTAAATAATTCTACAAAATCACAATTTAACAATGCTATAATTTTGCAATATCACAATTTTACAATACTATAATTTTACAATACAACAATATAACGATACGACAATTTCAAAACTCCTGTGGAGTTCTCCTATGCATGGTCCCCTGCTCATACGCATAGGTCAAACGAATCAGCGTAGGTTCGTCAAACATTCTTCCTAGAATCTGTAATCCTGTGGGTAATCCATCCTCTGTGAATCCCATAGGTACAGTAAAAGCAGGTTGTCCTGTGTGGGGTGCAATGATCTGACTATTATCGCCTTTATATTCTTCCATAAATGCATCTATATGTGCAGGGGGGTATTTCCAGGAGGGATATATGAGGGCATCTAGATTCAATGAATCCATCACTGATTCTATAGCCTCCCTGTAAGCAATTCGTCGGATATCCGTAAAAGGATCTCCACATGCTGTCTTATCATTACCATAACGTCCACTTTCACCTAGTGCATTTTCAAGTCCTTTGGCCGCATATTCTGAATTTGTGCCTACCCGTATGATTGCTTCCAACAGTTTTAATGTATCACTCTGAACATACGTATGGAGAAATTCTTCGAGATCGTGTTCAAACTCTGCGCACCATTGCCCCTGTCTCAATTCTTCAAAATTGGGAACCTGTACGGAATCTACCACTGTTGCTCCGAGGGAATCCAGATCAACGATTGCCTGCTCAAATAATCGAAGAATCTCGGGATCTATATCTTCTGTAAGTAGGCGTAGTACGCCAATTCTTGCATCTTTCAACCCCTCCTTATCTAAATAATTAGTATAACTACTGGGGATAATACCTTCAGAATACTGGGTTAACGGGTCCGTTGGATCATAGCCAGCTATGACCTCCATCACACGCGTTGCATCTTCTACCGTTCTGCACATGGGCCCCACAACGTCATTGCGTAAGTATAAAGGTACAATGGCACTACGACTGATAAGTCCCAGGGTAGTTCGAAAGCCCACAAGGGCACAATGTGAAGAGGGTCCCCGAATGGAATTTCCCGTATCCGTTCCCAAACCAATCGTTCCCAAATTAGCAGCAATAGATGCTGCAGTACCTCCACTCGATCCTGCTGGGACACGTTCTAGATCGTAGGGATTATGTGTGGTACCTGCTGTAGAACTCTCGGTATGCCGTGGACTGAAAGCCCATTCCGCCATATTGGATTTAGCCAGTATGATCGCTCCGGCATCCACTAATCGCTGAATAATAAACGCATTCTCCTTGGGGATATAATCTTTTAGGGCAAGTGAACCCGCAGTAGTAGGCATACCCTTCGTATTGATATTGTCTTTGACAATGAGTGGTATACCGTGAAGTGGTCGTAATTTTCCTGTTGACTGAAATTCTTCATCCAACTCCAGGGCAATCGTTATGGCTTCAGGATTGATATATGTAAGTGCATTCAGTTGTTCGTCTAATGCTTCTATCCGATCCAAATAAGCATTAACCAGATCATGAGCATTAAATGTCCCTGCGTTATATGCTTTATGTATGTCTGATATAGTTAACTCTACCAGATCAACTTCTGGAGTAGAAACCGGCGATTGACATCCAATGAATGCAAGTAAGAAAATGAGCGAGAACAAGTATTTAGGATGCATGTATCTTAATATAAAGTATTCAATGCCAATATCTTGACATATTTGTATGAAGAATATGTTCTAAAGGAGCACGCTATTACTTTCAATTTAATCATCTTCCCTCACATTCGCTATTGCAAGATATATGTTCTATCTCTTCGAATTTTCACATCCTCTGCCTATCCTGGGTAGGACATAATATGTAATATAGATACTGGTTTACAGACCATTAGTATACACTCACTGGACAATCCTAACACATGTAATATTTTCACCTGAAACTCAATGACCTATTGCTGGCATTAGTATATTTTTGAGCATGGAAATTATCCATCCAGCTACCACTTTGTATCATCATGGATACGTGATAGAGAAAATATCATTTATCATACTGAATCAACATCATGCATAGACCATTTCTCTACGAGCTAACTAAGGTCAACAAGTTAATCGCATTCATATTTATCAGTTTATTCATTTTACCCCATTCTCATGCCATAGATTTACCCGACAAATTTGAAGATGTATCGATCCTTCAACATTTAAGAGATCCAGCCAGCATGGCATTTGCTCCGGATGGCAGGCTTTTTTTTGGGGAAAGGATTACAGGAAAACTGAGAGTGGCTTATTTAAATCCTACTACAAACACATGGGAAGTTCAGCCCGAGGCTTTCTTTACCTTTGACGTTCCCAATGATAGGCATCGATCTGCTGGTCTTCGAGGTTTTGCTTTTGACCCTGAATTTAAGAAAAATGGGTATATCTATGCCTTTTACATGAAAAATAATCCACGACACAACCGCGTAGTAAGAATACAAGCAGATCCCAACAACCCCCATCGAGCACTTTCAGATAGTGAAACCTTACTCATAGAGCTCCCTTTTAACAGTAGCACCTCCAGTGGAAGTCATAATGGAGGGGATATCACCTTTGGAGCAGACGGGAGGCTATATTTTACAACTGGAGACGGGTGGAATGGTGGCGATCATGTACAAAGCCTGACTACATTTACAGGAAAATTATTTCGTATCAATAAAGATGGAAGCATTCCTCAGGATAATCCTTTTTATACACAGACCCAGGGAGCATATCGAGCCATATACTGTCTGGGATTGCGTAATCCCTATACCATTGCGATGCATCCTCACTCGGGTAGTATGTATATTAATGATGCAGTGGGAAGTAAAAAAGCAACTGTATATCAAGTATCTGCAGATGGAAGTGATGCCGGGAAAAATTTTGGTCATGACGGATACAATGGCATAGGTACTAGTGCTGGTTCGTGGACAAATGTATCTGTCGATGGGAAAATACTTGTCACCGGGGGTGCCTGGTATCCCAATGAAGGTTACTGGCCTGAAGCATACAAAGGAAATTACTTTGCGGCATTATGGGGAAGCAACAGTGGAGATCCAGGCGCAATAGTGAGAGTTCAAGCGGAATCCGATTTGGGAAAGAGCATGTTCGCCAGCAATGTCATTTTACCCTCCAGGCACAAACCCGTGATGACAAAAATAGGGCCGGATGGCAATTTGTACTATATGTTGACCGATTACGAGACCGGCGACGCAGCTATACATATGATCCGGTATACGGGTGTACCTACAGTATCAGCTCCCCAAATCAATCCTCCCGGAGGGAAATATGAAGACCCTGTTCAAATCCAAATGACGACAACAACTTCTGACGCACAAATCTATTACACGACAGATGGAACTACGCCTACAAGATCAGCTACACTTTATGAAGGCCCATTCACCATCGGAGAATCACTTACGTTGAGGGCGATTGCTTACGCTGACAATCTGCAGCCTAGCAATGAGACAACAGCAGGATATACTATAGGTCCTATACTCAACATCCCTCCTGTGGCAGATGCTGGGCCTGACTTGACAGCCATAGTGAATACTATCGTTACGTTGAACGGTTCCAATTCATACGACCCCGATGGCAGTCCGCTTGAAATCAGCGAAACCTGGGAACAGATTGGTGGCCCACCTGTCTATATTTTGGATGCTGACGAGACGGTGGCAAACTTCACAGCGAGCGAGACGGGTGATTATACCTTCAGGATTGTCGTAACAGATGTAGATGGAGCTCAGGCTATGGATACGGTATGGGTTTCGGTACGAGAAAACATACCAGATATATTGGATCAATTGATTGCAAGGTGGTCCATGGATGAAGGAAAGGGAGAATTAGCAGAAGATTTGTCTGGAAATGCACATAGAGGTGTTATCCGAGGAGCATCATGGTCAGAAGAGACTCCAGTTCAAAGTGCTCACGCCCTTTTATTCGATGGAAATGATGACCGTGTTGACATAGGAAATCTCGACCTTACGAGCAATAGTATGACCATATCTTTTTGGTTTAACGCAGATGATTTTGATGTCTCCGATGCCCGATTTATTTCCAAAGCAGAAGGTCAGTACGATCAGGATCACTATTGGATGGTTAGCGCACTGAATAGCAGCAAGCTGAGATTTCGACTGAAAACAAACGGAATGACGAAAACACTGATCTCTCCGTCAGGGATTTTATCAACGGGAATTTGGACTCATATAGCTGCTGTTTATGATGGAAACCAAATGATCTTGTACAGAAATGGTGAAATCGTAGCCTCTACTCCTGCTTCTGGGAATATTGACTCTAACCCTGATGTTTCGGCCGCCATTGGAGATCAACCTTCCGGGATAACTGGAGGTTCAAGATCCTTTGATGGATTGATAGATGAAATGCGAATATATGGCAGAGCACTCTCCGACGAGGAACTGGATATTGTAAGAACTGCGTCTCCCAATGTTCCTCCAGACACAATCCCAGAAAATATACGTCCTATGATTAGTTGGGAAAGTCCAATTTCAAGGACCATTCATCCAGAAGGAACAGCTATTCCTCTTCAACTCTCTGGGTTTGACGAAGATGGTAGTATTACACACATAGACCTATATCTCGATGGAGAAAAGATAGCACAAATCGTGGATACACCCTATATCTACAATTGGACTGAGCCACTTGATGGCATTCGCACCTGGCATGCTATTGCTTATGATGATCGGGGAGCAACAGATACAACGGAGTATCTGGTATTAGGAATATATAAACCCGAAGAAGGTGCTAAGTATTTCTATGATGGCTATCAGCCTATCGTATTATACACATTCGAAGAAGGAGTTGGGTCAATGGTAAAAGATGTTTCCGGTTGGGGTACTCCGCTCGATTTAGTGATTGCTGACACAACCACTGTATCCTGGGTCCCGGGAGGGTTAGCTCTGAATACCTCATCATTGCTTACTTCTGCTGAGGCTCCAGGCAAGGTATTCCAATCCATTACCTCTTCTCAGGAACTAACACTCGAAGCTTGGGTCCGTCCTGATAACCTTTCGCAGAGAGGTCCTGCCCGTATTTTATCTTTCTCCCAAGACTTGTACTATCGAAACTTCACGCTAGGTCAGGACAGAGATGAATATGTTACTCGTTTGAGAACCACAGAAACGGATTCGAATGGTAGACCCGATCTCAATGGAAATAGTAACACCACCAAACTTGAACTTACCCATGTGGTTTTTACCAGAAATAGTGAAGGTGAGGCTATTTTGTATGTCGATGGTCAACAGATACAGTCCTTCAGCAGAGATGGGACTTTTGAAAACTGGGACTCATCATTTGGATTAATCGTAGGTAATGAATGGACGAGAAACCGCCCATGGCTGGGAACCCTGTATGAAATCGCTATCTATGATCTCGCATTAGAAGAAGACATCATCCAACAACACTACCAATGGGGAAATCATGCATCCTTTGAGCAAGCGAGTAATATGTTTAGAACCTCGAATCCCTCCCCAGAAACTACCATTCGCATTCGTCCCAATCCTACCACCAATCAGCTGTTCATCCAAAGTGATCAAGAAGCGGCCTGGGCGATCATTCGCTTGATGAATGTACAAGGTCAGCGGGTCTTAGAAAGGAATGTCTCTTCGTTGATGTTAGAAGAAATCGATGTTTCAGGCTTGAGTGAGGGGATCTACTTTCTGGAAGTGCAAACTCCTGAACAAAAACATACCCAGAAAATTGTTATTGAGCGATAAATTGGTAAGTGCGTGGACAATATTATTTAATACTTTCATCATAGCAACGCTTCGTATTAAGAAACCATTAATTTCTCGACACGACCTTCACTGAATGCGACTTCTCAAAAACAAATTTGATGTTACGTTGTTAACCAGATGAATTGTCTTTAGGGAAGCCTAAAAGGACAATACCTGTGAATAAATGGGAGATTACTATCATTTATTTGCAGTTTTTAAGAGTAGTGTATATAATTGTGTGTAAGTACTCACATACAAAACTTACTTGACAGACAAACAAAAAAATATATTAGCAACAGCCTTAGAACTCTTTGCCAATGAGGGTTACAATGCCGTGTCCACGAAAATGATAGCCGAACAAGCTGGCGTATCGGAAGCACTTATCTTCAGGCATTTTGAGAGTAAGAGAAGTTTATTAAATGCGCTTTATCAGCAATGTCAGGATAGAGTAGAAGTAATTAAGAAGGGCGTTTTAGAGGAAACAGATCCCAATGAGACCCTTAGGAAAGCCATCAATTGGGTATTTATCATTGATGAAAAAGAATATGATTTTTGGAGACTGCAATATAAACTCAAGTGGGACGAATCCTATTATGACCCATACAAAATGCAGTCAGTAGTGGATAAGGTTGCCTGGGCTTTTGAACAACTTGGATACGAACAGCCTGTACTAGAAGCGCAACTGTTAGAGAAAACACTGGATAGCGTTATGATTAGCATACTGAGGGATGGAAAAGAAACGCATTTACCGCTCAAGGAACTTTTACTAAAGAAATACCATTTATAAATCTTAGATATGAAATTTAAATTACTGTTTCTCTTACTTTCGTCTATGGTCTTTGGTGTGGTTGTGAACTTTGCCATTCCAGACAATGAAACCCGTAGTCCAATAGTGGAACATAGCAAAGTTGAAGAAACTCCCTTCGACAAAATGATGATGGTACTCACCCACAAACGCTGTATCAATTGCCATCCTTCGGATGATTATCCTCGGCAAGGGGAAGATAGTCATGTACACAATTTTGGCGTTGAACGTGGGGAAGATAACCACGGCACGTCGGCACTGCGCTGCGAATCTTGTCATCAACACGAAAACAATAATTTTTCTGGCGTTCCTGGTGCTCCGGAGTGGAGTCTTGCGCCAGAAAGTATGGCGTGGCAGGGACTATCAAGGGTTGAAATTGCAAAAGCCATGCTCGATCCAGAAAAAAATGGTGGCAGAACACTAGAAGAAACTGTACATCATTTAACAGAACACGAATTGGTACTTTGGGCATGGGAGCCAGGTGTTGACGCCAATGGTAATCCCAGAGAAAAACCACCTGTCCCAAAAGACGAATACATCGAAGCTGTAAAAGCATGGGTAGAAGCAGGTGCAATTATTCCAGAAGAATAATACCGCGTCGTATGTGGACCGTGCTTTTGGACTACATACAGCAGAGAGAATCACTTTCAATTATGTAAGAATAATTTTGACAATCAGTGCGAAGTGAATGACAATCTTCAATCTGACATCTAAAATAAATAACACATGAAAATTACATTCAATATAAATGGTCAACCGCAGACCGTAGATGTGGATGGCAACACACCATTGCTTTGGGTGGTGAGAGATGTGCTGGATTTGAAAGGCACGAAGTTTGGTTGTGGGAAGGCAGCTTGTGGAGCTTGTACACTGCATATAAATGGCGAAGCGATTCGCTCTTGTTCCTATCCTGTCAAGTTTGTAGAAGGTAAAAGTATTACTACTATTGAAGGATTAGGGACAAAAGAAAACCTACACCCTGTGCAGCAGGCGTGGATAGAAGAAGTAGTACCACAATGTGGCTACTGTCAGCCTGGTTTTATGATGGCTACGGCTGCTTTAATTGAAAAAGTGCCCAACCCAACGGACGAAGACATTGATAAGAATATTATGAATATCTGTCGTTGTGGGACATACTATCGAATGCGAAAAGCGATTCATCGTGCTGCGGAAATAAATCAATCTTCTAATCAAATAACCCAGTGATATAATGAGTAACAATAAAAAAGTATCGCGCCGTAAATTTTTGGTTCGAGGTGGAATCGGGACACTTGGAGTAGTCGCATTAGGAACGTTCGTATTTAGAAATCCCATGCGTAGAAGCATCTATGAGATGTCGGAAAGTGTCGTGCCTCCATATAGTGGATCTGGAACAGAAGCGAACCTTTGGTTTGAAATAACAACAAACAATCAAGTCATACTTCATTCCCCCAAAGTAGAAATGGGACAGGGAATTTTTACAGGCTTAGCGCAAATTGCAGCAGATGAATTGGATGTTTCGATAGAGCAGATTCAAATTGTTAATGCTGCAACGGCTACGGGCATTATAGATGGCTTGAGTACAGGTGGAAGTCTAACAATTGCTTCCTTGTGGCAACCTCTTCGAGAAATGGCTGCTACGATGCGGGAAATGGTGAAAAGAGAGGCAGCTAATAAAATGGGAGTAGAAGTATCAAGCCTCACAACGAGCAATGGCGTAGTATCAGGAGGGGGAAAGGAAATGACTTATGCAGAAGCTGTAGCAGATGTTACAGAATGGAAATTGCCAAAGACGCCTGAATTGCGTTCACCTAAAACATACAATTTCGTCGGAAAACCGATTAAACGAGTTGATTTAGAAGCCAAGGTATTAGGCGATCCTATTTTTGGAATGGATGCGGAAATGCCTGGAATGTTGCACGCTTGTATTATTCGCCCAGAACACATCGGTGCAAGTTTGAAAAGTGTGGAAACTGAAGAGGCAGAGAACATGCCCGGCGTAGTTCAAGTGGTGAAAATGAATGACTGGGTGGGGATTGTAGCAGAATCTTTTGCTCAAGCCTTAGCGGCAAAAAACAAATTAAATGTTGAATGGGATATTCCTAAAACTTGGACTGAAGCAGAACTAAAAGAAATTCTGCAAGTTGGGAAAGGCAGCGAAATGATCACGCAAAAATCGGGCAGCGCATTAGATCCCGATGCCGAAGGTGTCGTGTCTATTGAATTTACAAGCCCTCTTGGCGCACACGCCCAAATCGAGCCAAACGGAGCGGTAGCAGACGTCAAAGATGGAAAAGCAACGATCATCATGTCTACCCAGGTAATTGGCTTGACGCAAGGACAGGTTGCTAAAGCCTTAGACACACCCGTCGATGATGTAAATATCATCCCTACATATTTGGGAGGGGGATTTGGACGTCGCTTAGACACCCGGCACGCTATTCAAGCCGCACAACTTTCGCAAGCGGTAGGTAAGCCTGTGAAATACTTCTTTACCAGAAAAGAAGAATTTCAGAACGATCTGTTCCGTCCGCCAACGCATCATATTATGCGAGGCAAATTGAATGCTGATGGGCTAATGGAAGGATTGGAACACCACTATGCCAGTGGCGATGTCGTCATTAATCTGCCACTATTCCCTGATGTGATGAATAAGGCATTAGGAACTGATTTAGGTGCCATGCGAGGGGGTAATATTCAATACGACAAAGTACCGAGTCACAGAGCCGTACAATGGCATACAACCTTACCCTTTGCTACGAGTTCGTGGAGAAGCCTGGGTCTGTTAGCGAATACTTTTGCGATTGAAAGTTTTGTAGATGAAATGGCAATCCAAGCAGGGAAAGATCCTGTGGAATTCAGGTTGGCACATATCAAAGATGAAGGAAATAGTAAGCGGCTAAAAGATGTCATCCAAAAAGCCGGAGAATTTTACAAGGATGAGGTTAGCAATGGTCGTGCGATGGGTTTTGCTGCCTCGATTGATGCTGGTTCGCCTTGTGCTCAGGTGGTAGAAGTATCCATTGAACAGAATGAGATCAAAGTGCATAAGGTCACCTGTGTGTTCGATTGCGGGATAGCCGTTAATCCAGATCAAGTAAAAGCACAGTGTGAAGGCTCCATCATTATGGGCATTAGTGCAGCGATGTATGAAAAAATGACCATTAAAGATGGACAGCTATATCCTACCATCTATGGCCCTTATCAAATGGCCATGATGCGACATGTACCGAAAGAAATAGACGTCATTTTAATCGAAGGAGCCGACAAACCGCTTCCAGTAGGAGAACCACCGCTAGGACCTATTGGGGCTGCTTTGGGAAATGCTGTGAGAAGATTGACTGGTAAGCGTTTGACGGATTTACCCATGCAATTGGCTTAGGATATAAGTAAAGCAATGAAAAAAACGCTATGTCTACTTTTGCTTTGTTTAAGTACTAGCTTTGCCAACAGCCAATCTACAACAGATCAGCAACGAAAAAACGCGCTCAAGGTCAATATTGTGCCACCGTTGCTGAGTGCTACAAGTGAAATATCTTATGAACGTTTCCTAAAGCCAAAATTGAGTATTGCTGCAGGTGTTGGTGCAAATTTGAGAGCAAATCAATCCGATTTTCAGCTTATTTCGGATGCCGACTTAGAATTTTTGAATAGAGATGTTCAAAACTTCTATTTCTTGGCAGAAGTACGACGCTACCTCGATTTCTGTGATTGTAGTGCGCCACACGGCTTTTATACAGGGGGCTTTGTGCGATATAATAGCATAGATTATACTTCCAACCCTCAATTTGGAAATAGCACCAATGTTGATATTAAGATAAACGTAGAGGTACGTTCTATCAATTTTGGGGCTTTGCTAGGTTATCAAGTCAATCTCAATAATTGGCTCGTTGATTTTGAGTTTGGAGGTTTGGGCTATGCTCCCAACTGGTTTCGTTTTAATTCCAATACCCAATTGAGCAATGATGAACTCGCCAGATTGTCGGATGCCTTGAATCGGAATTTTGGCATCGGTGGAAATTACAAAGAGATTGATCTCAATAGTTCTACTGTAAAAATCAATTTTTGGTATTGGACGATTCGCTATGCCGTTTCCGTGGGGTATAGTTTTTAGCAAACAGCGGACTTTTTTAACTATTACAGTGGGAGATTAAGTTGAAAGATTTATCACTAGATAAATCAAGATTCTTGGTATGAAGAACCCCAAAAGATTATTGAAATACTAACCAAATAATAAGTTTAAATGAAAACTTCGACTATTAATTTTCTATTTTTTTTATCGATTGTTTGTTCCTTATCAGCTCAGACAGAAGATAGTACCCAGATCAAACCCAATATCGTCATTTTCTTAGTGGACGACTCAGGTTTAATGGATTTTGGCGTATTGGGTGGTGAAGCAAACACTCCAAATATTGACCAATTGGCTAATAATGGTATGATGTTCACCAATTTTCATACATCACCTGTTTGTGCGCCATCAAGAGCTATGCTTATTACGGGAACAGATAGTCATTTGGCGGGTGTAGCCAATTTACCAGAGTTCTTACCCAGTGGGTATGAAAGTGAACCCGGCTATGGTGGTGTATTGAATAATCGAGTGCAAACCGTAGCGACTCGCTTGAAGGAAGTAGGATATAAGACGTATGCTACAGGCAAATGGCATTTGGGACATGATGAAAATACCTTACCTCATTACAGAGGGTTTGACCGTACATTCATCTTGGGAGGATCTGGTGCAAACAATTACTCTACCCAAGGGTATTTGCCCATGAAACCCGTTGCTCATTGGTATGCGGATGGAGAGGAAACTCATTTACCGGATGATTTTTATTCTTCCAAAGATTATATCGAACAAGTGATTGCTTTTCACGAAGCTGAAGAAGACAAGACTGCGCCATTCTTTTCTTATGTCGCTTTTCAAGCCATACATTCACCCCTGCAAGCTCCTAAAAGATTTGTAGAACCCTACCTTGATGTATATAAAGATGGCTGGGACGCCCTTAGACAAAAGCGGTTTGAAACAGCAAAAGAAATGGGCATTATTCCTGCCGACGCTTCGATAAACGGGATGTTTCCACAGTTCAAAAAATGGGAGGAACTGTCACCAGAGGAAAAAAGTGATTACATTACGGATATGGCAGTGTTGGCGGGTATGTTGGAAGCAGTGGACTTCTACATTGGTCAGTATGTCAATTACCTGAAAGAGCAAGGGCTATTTGAAAATACCATCTTTATGATTGCATCTGATAATGGTCCTGATGGTGCCGACTACAGAGCTAATGCCATACTGAAGAAATGGAAAGAGAAAAATGGCTACCACTCCGATAAAGACAGAATAGATGACAAAGGATATTATGGAACTGCAGGTCCGGAGTTTGCTCATGCCCTGGCTTCTCCCTTTTCCTTTTTCAAGTACTACACAGGAGAAGGGGGTGTACGCACACCTTTAATCATTTCAGGCAAAAACATTCCAAAAGGACAGCAAAGCAAAGCCTTTTGCTTTATCACAGACATTGTACCTACCATCTTGGAGTTAGCTGATATGGAACCGGTGAGTAATAAAACATATGCTCCAATTACAGGAAATAGTTTATTGCCTCACATTCAAGATCCATCTGTACCTGTTTATCGCGAAGATGAAGGCATCGGTTTGGAAGCTTCTAATAGTGCCGCTTATTATTTAGGAGACTTTAAAATTGTCAGAAACAATATCCCATTAGGCGATAATAAGTGGTATATGTACAATCTTAAAACCGATCCTGGAGAAACGAATGATATTTCTAACAGCTTTCCTGAAAAATTTCAGGCGATGAAGGCAGCATACGATACTTACGCAAAGTCTGTCGGTGTGATTGAAATGAAAGAAGGATACTCGGCAGAATCAGTAGTTGCGAAGAAATCTGCGATAACAATACTAAAGAATAATGCTATTTATATTTTGGGTTTGATTGTGGTTATCGTGGGGTTAATAGTGTTTTTGATAAGGAAAAGGAAAGTTAGTCAGAATAAAGAAGCATAGCATTGTCGCTAGCCAGAGAACAAAGAAATAGGAATATTTCTATTGAATTCATTCAATCTGTAATTCTCTATCCGATGAGAAAATGTCTTGTGTTAATTGGGATGTTATTTTCGAGTATCTGTGTATCCGCCCAGCACGAAGCGCATTCAAAAGCGGAGAGCCCAGAACATGAAACTACTCATGAGGATCTTGAACATACATACAAAATTGCACTTGCCTTTGGATACAACCACATTCCAGCCGGTTTTGAGGAAGGGAATGAAGAGGAGTCGGTGTTTGTTCCTAGTATAGGGTTAGATTTTTTCTATTCCTTAAATCACAAATTCACCCTCGGAATGGTAGCCGATTTGGAATTGGCAGAATACCTCGTTGATTTTAATCGGGAGGACCTGGTCAGGGAACGAGCTTTGATCTGGGCTTTAATTGGGACTTATGAAGTATTGCCCCATTGGAAATTACTATTGGGAGGTGGTATCGAATTTGAAAAGCACAAAAATTTGGGAGTGGTAAGATTGGGGACTGAATATGAAATAGAACTAAGTAAAGGATGGGATCTTGGCCCATCCTTGTTTTTTGACATTAAGGAACATTTCAATGTTTGGGCCCTTAGTGTGGCCATTGGAAAACGGTTTTGATAAATCACCACCTACTTACTACCTTTACTTCGGTCTTTGGATTTGGATCATCATTAGGATCTATTGCTACATTTTCATTTACTTGTACCCAAATGGGGATACCTTCTTGATCTAAGCATAGGTCAATGTTGTTATCATTATCTGATAAATCTGCCAGTTGAAATGGC